>NZ_QKRU01000032.1:0-72896 GCF_003234055.1 Pseudomonas sp. 57B-090624 | reverse complement strand
CTCCCCCACCTCCCTATCCTCCCCGCGTCGCGGTCAATCCCGTGGCCGGGTTTGGCGACCCGAGAGTTAGTAGGCGCGATGGCGCCGAGGTGCTTGCGAGAACGGCGAATGTTCTTGCAGGCCCCCGCACGCATGCAGTCATGCACTGCTCTGCGTTATGGCAGATCGCGCGGGGAGACCTCCGGGTCTGCCGGTGCCTACTAGCCGGTTCGCCAACCCCGCGTGGTCTGCCACCCTCGTTTGGCGACGTGGGGGGCAGCTCTTCCGACCTAGTAGGAGCTCCGCCATGCACGACGCATACACCCCCATCGTTTTCCAACGCCACAACCTTTTCCTGCGCACCGTGATGATCGACAACCAGCCCTGGCTGGTCGCGATCGATTTCGCTCGCCTCATCGGCGCGCTGCGCCCTAACCGGATGCCACGCCTGGTGGACCCGCACCAGCGCCGTGCCGTCGTGCTGCGGCATGCCAGCGGCGGCAGCGAAGAGGTGATTGCCATCAGCGAGGCCGGTGCGTACCGGCTGCTGTATCGCTTCGCCCATCCGGAACACCGCTGTATCAGTCGCTGGCTCAGCGAGGAAGTCGTACCAGCGCTGTACGACCGCCACCGCGACGCCGAGGCGACGCCCCGGAGGGCCCATATGAGCTGGGCCAATCAGCGGATCGGCATTCTGAAATGGCAGGGGGATATCTGGATCGCCCGGCAGGATCTGCCGGTCTTTCTCGCCAGCCGGGACGACCCGGCACTCAGCGATGAGCCGAGCTGGAGGCGGATGCCCTTCACCGATTGGTAATACCTGTAGGGTCGAATTCATTCGCCCAGGGAGCGCGGAGCGATCCCCCGTTGCAGCATGGGTTTCGCTTCGCTCTACCCATCCTACGAGCGGTGGGAGTGGATTGGCCCGACCACCGGCTCGCACAAACGCGCACTGGTTTCACAATGCCTTCGAGGCGTTCGGCTAAGGTGCCGCCATCCGCCCCACGGGGCTTAGCCAACAGATCGGACGACAGCATGGAAACCCTCCGCGACGGCATCGACGCCTATAACCAGACCTACCTCGAGATCAACGGGGAAGAGGACGAGCTCTACATCGAAGGCCCCGCGTCGGAGGAGGATATCGAGCAGCTGGCCGCCCTCACCGGCCCGCTGCCGGCAGAGCTGCAAGGCTTCTACCGCACCCTCGGCGCACTGAAGAACCAGACCGAATCCGAGTCCCACTGCTTCTGGATTCCCGCCCCCGCCGAGCTGGCGGACTGGCTGCAGGAGCAAGGCGGCTCGGCCGGGATCATCGACGTGATCCGCGCCCATTGGGGCGGGGACCGCCCGGAGTTCGACGCGGGCCGCCACTTCAGCGCGGAAGAGATCGCGGCGCTGAATGAGCGCTTCATCGGCTACGGCTGGTACAGGGTGGCGGACATCCTCGAAGGCGCCTATTTCCTGTTCTTCGACCGCGAGGGCCGCTTCGGCAGCCTCTACTACCACCAGGACGATTTCGCCGGCGCCAAGCAGGCGCTGAAGGAGATGCTGCGCGACGGCATCCCGGGCCAGCCGCTGGTGCAACTGCTGGGCGAGGCCCTGGAGGAAGTGCGCGCCAGCATGGAGGAGTTCGGCTGACGCCGACACCCCTCCCCGCTTCCGCCCCGTAGGGTGGGCCGGGCGGCGCTCCGCTTCAGCCAACCGCCCCCCTGCGCCACTCAGGCCATGTCGCTGCCGGCGAACTCTTCGCCGAGGAAGTCGATCAGCGAGCGCACCGAGGGCAACAGCCCGCGCCGCGACGGGAAGATGGCGTGGACGATGCCGCACTTGGGCGAGAAGCCCGGCAGCATTTCCACCAGCGTGCCGTTGGCAAGGTCCTCGCGTACCGCTACCCGAGGCAGGTGGGCGATGCCGACCCCGCCCAGCACGCCGTTACGCAGCGCCATCAGGTCGTCGGTGACCATGCGCGGGCGATGCGGGATGGTCAGCCGCGCCCCGTCCGGGCCGAACAGTTCCCATTGGTAGTCCCGCTGCGCGCCGCCCCAGTGCAGGCTCGGCAGGCGGCCCAGTTCCTCGGGCGCGAAGCCTGCCGGCAACCGGGTGAGGAAGTCCGGCCGGCCCACCAGGCACTGGGTGCTGTCGGCGAGCACCTTCATCACCATGTCGGTGTTTTCCAGCGGCGGGAAGCGCACCCGCAGGGCGATGTCGAAGCCCTCGTGGAGCAGGTCCACCCGGCGGTTGGTGCTCTCGATGAAGAGCTCAACCAGCGGGTACTTGAGCATGTAGCGGGTGAGCATCGGCCCGACCCAGGAGTTGAGCAACGTGGTCGGGCAGGCGATGCGCACCAGGCCGCGCGGCTCGCAGCGGTTGCGCTCGATCACCTCCGCCGCCCCTTCCGCCTCCACGCGCATGGCCACGCAGCGCTGGTAGTACTCCTGGCCGATTTCGGTGAGCGAGCAGTGCCGGCTGGTACGGTGGATGAGGCGCACGCCGAGGCGCTCCTCGAGCTGGGCGATGCGTCGGCTGAGCTTGGACTTGGGCATGTCCAGTGCGCGGCCGGCGGGGGCGAAGCCGCCGTGCTCCACCACCTGGGTGAAGTAGTAGAGGGTGTTCAGGTCTTCCACGCTCGTTCTCCATATAGAACGCTAGAGGCAATTTTCGCAGTCTAGCGGATCAAGGGTGCCAAATTTAATCTTTCCTCCATGCAGTCAGCCACTGCAGCGAAGCAGAGAACACCCGCGCCGAACCGGCACCCATTATCGAAAAGCGAGGAACGCACCATGACCCACTTCACCTACAACCGTCTCGATAAAGACAACGCCGTCGTCCTGCTGGTCGACCACCAGGCCGGCCTGCTGTCCCTGGTCCGCGACATCGAGCCGGACAAGTTCAAGAACAACGTCCTGGCCCTGGCCGACCTCGCCAAGTTCTTCAAGCTGCCGACCATCCTCACCACCAGCTTCGAAACCGGCCCCAACGGCCCGCTGGTGCCGGAACTGAAGGCGCTGTTCCCGGACGCGCCCTACATCGCCCGCCCCGGCCAGATCAACGCCTGGGACAACGAGGACTTCGTCAGGGCGATCAAGGCCACCGGCAAGAAGCAGCTGATCATCGCCGGCGTGGTGACCGAGGTCTGCGTGGCCTTCCCGGCCCTCTCCGCCCTGGAGGAAGGCTTCGAAGTGTTCGTGGTGACCGACGCCTCCGGCACCTTCAACGAAATCACCCGCGATGCGGCGTGGAACCGCATGAGCCAGGCCGGTGCGCAGCTGATGAACTGGTTCGGCGTGGCCTGCGAGCTGCACCGCGACTGGCGCAACGACGTGGAAGGCCTGGCTGCCCTGTGCTCCAACCACATCCCGGACTACCGCAACCTGATGACCAGCTATGCGGCGCTGACCGGCAACAAGTAACGAGTCGGACGCAAGCTGAAACGAAAACGGGAGCCTCGCCGGGGCTCCCGTTTTCGTGTGCGTCGCGGCCATTCGTGAAGCGCGTCATGCCCGCATTTCCGGCGAACGCTACGCTTTGCGCAAGGGTCATAGACATCAGGTAGGGCAACCGGCCAGCCTGGTCAGACGGGGGTCGCTTGAGGTCGATACTGTTCATCTTCTGGCTCTGCTGCTGCGCGACGCTGCAGGCCGAGCAGAGGGAAATCCTGCTCTACAGCTACCAGCAGAAACCGCCCTACGTGGTGGACGCCGGGCGCCGCCAGGGCCTGTATTTCGACCTGGCCGAACGCCTCGAAGCGCAGATGCCGGACTATCGTTTCACGGTGCAGGAAATCCCGCGTCGGCGGCTGGACCTGTTGCTGCAGCAGGGCCAGCTCGACGGGCTGGTGGTGGGCGTGAGCCCGGACTGGTTCGCCGACGCCTCCCGCTACCGCTGGAGCCATGCCTTCATCGACGACGGCAACCTGCTGGTGTCGCGCAGCGAGGGGGAGGTGAGCAGGCTGGGCATCGACGACCTCGAAGGCAGGCAACTGGGCCTGGTCGGTGGGCACGCCTACCCGGAGCTGCAGGCGCTGCTGAAGAGCGGCAAGGTCGCGCGGCAGAACGCCAACAGCGAGCTGGCCAACCTGGAGCGGCTGCTGCGTGGCTGGATCGACGCCACGGTGGTGGGCATGCGCACCCTGGACTACCAGGAGCGCCAGCAGCCCGGGCTGCGCGAACGAATCCATGTCGCCGAGCCGGTGCTGTACCACTACCAGCGCCAGCTGCTGGTACCGGCCCGGTACGAGAAGCTGCTGCCGGCGCTGGACAAGGCCATCGATGCCCTGCCCCGCGACCCTGTCTGGCAGGCGCGGCAGGCGCACTACTTTCCCTAGTCGAGCGCGCCAGCCGGCGCCTTGGGTACAATGCCGCGCCCTCCTCCATCACGAACCCATGACCATGAGCGATGCCCCCCTCGAACTGCTGCAGACCGGCCCCGAGCAGGCCGAGCTGATCCGCAACCTGTATCAGTTCTACGCCTACGAGTCCTCGGATTGGGAGGAGGAAGACGTGGAGGCGGACGGGCGTTTCTACATCCACGAGGAGCACCTGGCGCGTTACTGGCAGGAACCGCAATGGAGCGCCAACCTGATCCTGGTGGATGGCTTCATCGCCGGCTTCCTGCTGATCGAGCGCAGCGAGTTGCCGGGCATCGACGCCCTGGAGCTGGCGGACCTGTTCATCCTCAAGCGCTACCGCAGGCAGGGCATCGGCCGCCTGCTGGCGACCCAGGTGCTGATGGAGGGCGACCACAACTGGCTGGTGCGCTTCTACCGCGAGGACCAACCCGCCCAGGCCTTCTGGAGCACGGTGCTGGACGGCTTGCCGAAGCCGGTGCGCACCATCGACCCGGGTGATGACCCGCAGTTGCTGACCTACCTGGTGACCCGGGCGCTGCACTGAGGCCTGCTTTCCCGGGCTACGGGCATCGCTGACGGATGAAAAAAGCGGCATGCACCCTACGCCCGATAATCACCGTGCTGCGCAATGATGGGTAGAGCGGAGCGAAACCCATGCTGTGCAGCTGCACGAAGTGCCCGGCATGCCCCCTTTGCCGCTCGACCACCCGTCTCGCTTGCGGGGCCATGAGTGAACTAGGCGGGGTCGCGAACTGTCAGTTCGCTGTCGGCTTGAGCCGGGTGGATGGCGTGGCCATTCGCCACCCGGAAAGCGGAAGCAGCGCAGGCTTCACCCTCGATGATCGCGATGCTCGCCTGGCCGGCGCTTATCACGCCCGCACTTCGGGTTCCGTTCCATTGCCATGTGAAGATTGCCCCATGCCCCTGACCCGTCATCTGCTCGCCCGTGTTTCCTCGCTCTCCCCCCGCGCCCTCGGTGCCGGCCTGTTCAGTGGCCTGCTGTTGCTCGCCTCGCCCGCGCCGGCCGAGGAGAAGGCCGACAATGCGCGCTGGGTCAGCGACAGCCTGAGCACCTACGTGCGCAGCGGCCCGACCGACGGCTACCGCATCGTCGGCACCCTCGTCTCCGGGCAGAAAGTCGAGCTGCTCGGCACCCAGGGCGACTACAGCCAGGTGCGTGGCGAGAACGGCAGCGCGGTGTGGATTCCCACCCGCGACCTGCAACAGGTCCCTGGCCAGGCCGAGCGCCTACCGCAACTGGAACAGAAGGTGAGCGAGCTGAGCGCGGAGCTGGAGGGCATCGACCAGACCTGGAAGACCCGCGTGCAAGGCATGCAGGAGACCATGGACTCGCGCAAGGCGCTGATCGACGAAGCCCAGGCCGCCCGCGCGACACTGGACAGCGAACTGAACCAGGCCCGCTCCGAGCTGCGCGAAGTGCAGGCGCAATTGGGCGACGAGAACAAGCAGGTGCTGATGCGCTACATGGTCTATGGCGGCAGCATCGCCGGCGCCGGCCTGCTCCTGGGCCTGATCCTGCCGACCATGCTGCGGGTCAAGCGCAAGCGCAGCGACCAGTGGGTGTGATGGCCACCGCCGGCCTGCCCGCCCGCCCCCTGTTGCTAGTGGATCCCCGCGTTCGCGGGGATGACGGTGAGGGGATGGGAGTGTTGCGGTTCACGGGCCCCACGAGCGCAGGGCATTCGTAAAACGGGTGAAGCCCGCCCCGGTTCGCGATGCGCGTGACGATCATGCCCAGCACGCCCCACCGCTCACCTTCCCCGCGAACGCGGGGGCCCACCCAAAGAACGCCACCTAGGCGAAACGCAAGGTCACGCGGCGGTTGTGGCGGCTCTTCTTCTCGATCTTGTCGCACACCACCTGGCCGATCTCGCGGGTGTTGCGCACGTGGGTACCGCCACAGGGCTGGATGTCCACGCCGGGGATATCGACCACGCGCACCATGCCCTGCAGCACCGGCGGTGCCACGGCCTGGGTGCGGGTGATCTCCAGCACGGTGTTGTACTCGTTGGCCGGCAGCATGTGGGTGCGTACGTCGAGGGCGCCTTCGATCAGTTCGTTCAGCGCGTGGGTCAGGCGCTCCTTGTCCAGGGTCGACTCCGGCAGGTCGAAGTCCAGGCGGCCCTTGTCGGCGGCGATGCTGCAACCGGTGACCGGCGCATCGATGATCGAGCACAGGAGGTGCAGGCAGGTGTGCATCTTCATGTGCTGGTAGCGGCGCTCCCAGTCCAGGCAACCCTGCAGCTCGATACCGGCGGCGACCGGTACGGCGCCCTCCTCCAGCTGGTGCCAGATCATCGAGCGCAACAGGGGGTCGCGCTGGGTGCCGACCACCGCAACCACCGAGCCATCGGGCAGCAGGAAGTGGCCCTGGTCACCCGGCTGGCCGCCGCCAGTGGGGTAGAACAGCGTCTGGTCCAGCGCCACGCCCTGGTCACTCACCGCGAGAACGCGGGCGGTGAAGGTGCGTTGGTAGGGCGCCTCGTCGAACAGGGCGCGGGTGTGCATGGCGAATACGGACATTTCAGCCTCCGATGCTCAGGAAGTAGGGTTGCAGCTGGGAACGCACCAGGGCGCTGAGCCCGGGCGGGTCGAGAAGGGTGATGTCGTGGTCGGGGCCGATGATCCGCAGGTGCAGCGGGTAGCGCGGAGCCGGCAAGGCCAGGCCGATGCTGCGCAACCGGTACTGGCGGTGGTTGCGCTCCTGCACCGTGCACTCCAGGGCCATGCAGCCGAAGCGCCGGTGCTCGGCGTCCAGCACCAGCACCTCGCCACTCTCGGGCAGCTCACCCACCAGGTGTACGCGCTCGTTGAGGGCGAAGGCACCGAGATAGCCGCAGTTGGACGACATCGACGCGCGCTGCATCTGCAACTGGTTGACGATGCTCACCTTGGTGTTGGCCGGCACGTCGCGGGTGATCACGCACGCGGGGCTGATGAATACGTTGTCGCCGATGCTGATGGGCCCGAGCAGGCGCGCCCCGGCGCCCACCTCCACCTGGTTGCCCAGGCGGGGATGGCGTTTGCCACCCGGGTTGTCGGCGATGCCCGAGGCACCGAGGGTGACGCCGCTGAGCAGGTAGCAGTCGTCGCCGATCTCGCAGGTCTCGCCGATCACCGTGCCGAAGCCGTGGTCGAGCACGAAGCGCTTGCCGATGCGGGCAGCCGGGTGGATCTCGGCGCCGGAGAGCAGCTTGCCGGTGCTGGCCAGCTTGTGCGCCATGGCCTCGCGTCCTTCCACTGCGCCACGCATCCACACCTGGTGCGCCAGGCGATGGAACAGCACCGCCTTGAAGGAGGCGTAGGAGCCGAGCACGAGGTCGATGCGACCGGCCGTGGCGGGGTCGCGCCGGGCATAGGCCTGGAGGTCTTCGGCCACCTGCTGCACGGCCTCGTCCATGATGCCGTCCAGATGCGGCATGAGCAGGTCCAGGTCCGCCGGCTTGAGTGCATGCACCAACTGATCGAGCAGCTCGTCATAGAGCCGCAACCTGTCGAGATATCCCCACATCCTGTCGCCCTCCCCAGGCTCGTTATTCGAAATGCGGCAGGTAGCCGTCCACACCGTCGTAGATCAGGGTCAACACCCGGCTGCCGCGCGGCAGCTCGCCGGCCAGGCTGGCGATGGCCACCAGGTTGGCGGCCGAGGACAGCCCCAGGCTCACCGCGTCGCTGCGCATGGTGCGGCGCACACGCTCCAGGCAATCCGCCTTGGCCACCTTGAGCATGCCGTCGAGCACCCCGAGGTTGAGGATGCTCGGCACCAGGCCGATGGACAGGCCCTGGATCTCGTGCGGCGCATGGCGATCGGCGAGCAGGTCGCACTGCTCCGGCTCGACGCCGAACACCCGCAGCGAGGGCCAGCGGGCCTTGAGCATCTCGCCCAGGCCGGTGATGTGGCCGCCGGTGCCGATGCCCGCCACCAGGCAATCGAGGGGGCGATCGGCGAAGTCGCGGAGGATCTCCAGCGCGGTAGTGCGCCGGTGGGTCTCGGGGTTGGCCGCGTTGCGCTGCTGGTTGAGCATCACGTAGCCGGGGTTTTCCAGTTGCAGCTCCATGGCTTTCTCGCCATGGGAGTTGTTGCCGAGGCGGCTGTCGGAGAGCACCACTTCGGCGCC
This sequence comes from Pseudomonas sp. 57B-090624, assembly GCF_003234055.1. Lineage (NCBI taxonomy): Bacteria > Pseudomonadati > Pseudomonadota > Gammaproteobacteria > Pseudomonadales > Pseudomonadaceae > Pseudomonas > Pseudomonas sp. 57B-090624. The sequence continues at coordinate 64,430 of NZ_QKRU01000032.1, read as the reverse complement.
GTAGAGGCGCAGCACCTTCTGTTTCTCGGGGCTGTAGTTGTCGGGGATCACCAGGACCACGCGGTAGCCGAGGATGTTGCCGGCGATGGCCAGGCCGATGCCGGTGTTGCCACCGCTGGGCTCGATGATGGTCTGGCCGCTGCCGGGCACGAGGATGCCCCGGGCCTCGGCGTCGCGGACCATGCCCAGGGCGATGCGCGCCTTGTGGCTGCCGCCGGGGTTGAGCGACTCCAGCTTGGCGTACACCTCCAGCCCGGTCTCGGCACTGAAGGCGGCCAGCCGCACCACGGGGGTCTCGCCGATGGCCTGGAGCAGGGATTCGTGGATCATCGCGCGCCTCCTCAGTACAGCGGCATGTCGGTGTCGACATCCCGCGCCCAGGCCTTGATGCCGCCCTGCAGCACCTGGAGCTCGTTGAAGCCGGCGCCGAGCAGCAGCTGGGCCGCGCGCTCGGCGCGGGTGCCGCCGTAGCAGACGATGCACAGGGGGCGCTGGCGATCCAGCTCGTCGAGCCGGGCGTCCAGCTCGCCCAACGGCAGGTTCAGGCTGCCCGGCAGGCGGCACACTTCCAGCTCGTTGGCTTCACGCACGTCCAGCAGTTGCAGGTCGGCACCACGGGCGAGCAGTTGCTGCAGCTCCAGCGCGGTGATGCGGAAATCGGCCGGCAGCGAACTGGATGCGGGGATGCTGGATGTGCATGCCGAAACCTCCTCCTGCAGCGGCTGCATGCAGGTGCGGCCGGGCGAGCAGGAGGGGCAGTCGGCACGGCGCTTGAAGCGCACCTCGTTGAACTTCATCGCCAGGGCGTCGAAACGCATCAGCCGGCCCACCAGGGGCTCGCCGATGCCGAGGATCAGCTTCACCGCCTCGGTGGCCTGGAGCAGCCCGACCACACCGGGCAGCACGCCGATCACGCCGCCCGCGCTGCAGTTGGGCGCGAGTTCGGCCGGCGGGCTCTTGGGAAACAGGCAGCGGTAGCACGGGCCTTCCTTGTGGTTGAACACGCTGATCTGCCCGTCGAAGCGGTGCAGCGCGCCGTACACCAGCGGCCGGCCCAGCAGCACGCAGGCATCGTTGACCAGGTAGCGGGTGGCGAAGTTGTCGGTGCCGTCCACCACCAGGTCGTAGTCGCCCACCAGCTTGAGGGCGTTGTCGGGGGTCAGGGCGCAGTCATGGGCGTCGATGCGGATGTCGGGGTTGAGGTCCAGCAGGCGGCGGCGCGCCGACTCGACCTTGGGCAGGCCCAGGGTGCTGGTGCCGTGCACCACCTGGCGCTGCAGGTTGCTGGCCTCGACACGGTCGAAGTCCACCAGCCCGAGGGTGCCGATACCGGCAGCGGCGAGGTACAGGCTCACCGGGGAGCCCAGGCCGCCGGTGCCGATGATCAGCACCCGTGATTTCTTCAGGCGCAACTGCCCCTGTCGACCGACGTCGGGCAGGGTGATGTGGCGCACGTAGCGACGCACCTCGTCGTTGCTCAGCTCATCGCTGTCCAGGCCGCCGGATGTGGCCAGCATGATGTCCAGCTCGACGCCCGCCTCCAGCGGGCTGTCGCCATCCACCAGCTCGCCGTTGGCGCTGAGCAGGAAGTGCTCCTTGAACTGGTCGTTTCCATAGAACAGGTGGTCACGCAGGCCCGCATGGCGGCTGCATATATCCTCGACCAGCTCGCGTACCGTGGTGCCCTGCCCTTGCAGGCGGGCATCCGGCAATTTGGCGACGCGTGCCAGTACATCCGGGAAGATCACCGTATTCATAGCCAACTCCTTTTATGCAGGTCGTTATGGGGTGCCGGGGTATTCCCGGCTGCAGACGAAGGATTCCCCGCTCCATTCGAACAACTTGGCGCCATGGGCCTGGCCGGCACGCACATCCACCACCAGGTGGGCGACGGGATGGATGGGCTGGCCCATGAACAGCGCCTTGTCCTCGTCCTCGCGGCTGAAGTAGGCGCCTACGTCGGGGTGCGAGTGGTAGATCACCCGCACCGGGTTGTCGCTGCGCAGGCTGCGGTTGAGCAGCAGGGTGTCGGCCACCGCGAAGGTGAAGCCGGTGCTGGCATCACGCCGGAACACCTCGGGACTGCGCTGGTTGAGCAGGTTCTGGATGTTGCTGCCCAGGTGTACCCGGCCATCGGCGAAGACGAAGCCACAGCACTCCTCGGGGTAGGTCTCGCAGGCGTGCCGGTAGATGGGCTGCAGGGTGTCGCGATCGATCACGTCCATGTGGTCCTCGTTGTCAGGGCTTGCGCGTGAGGAATTTTTCAACGGGCAGCTTGGTGATGGCGAAGCCGGCGAGCAGGATCGCCGAGTACAACGCCAGGTCGCGGGAGATGGCCTGCCCCTCGTACCAGGAGCCGATGACCACGGCGAACACCGGGAAGATGATGAAGACGAAGGAGAGGATCACCGGGCTCAGGCGCTTGAGCAGGAAGAAATAGACGATGAAGCCGCCGACCGATGCGCACAGGCCGAGGTAGGTCAGCGCCAGCCAGGAGCGGGTGGTGACCTGGGCGAAGTCCGGCTGCTCCACCACCAGCCCGGCGAGGAACAGCATCGCCCCGGCGATCCCGATGGGCAGCGTGTTGTAGGTGATGACGCTGATGCCCTCACCCTTCTGCTTGGTGATCACGTAGCACAGTGCGTGCATCACCGCGGCGGCGAGGATCGCCAGCACGCCGAGGAACTCCGCGTGGTCCAGGCGCAGGCCCTGGCTGCGCAGGATCATGAACAGGCTGCCGAAGCCGATGGCGATGCCCACCACCTGGGACAGGTAGATGCGCTCACGCAGGAACAGCGACGAGAAGATCAGGATGAACACCGGCATGCAGCTGAACAGCAGCGCGGTCAGCCCCGAGGAGACGTGCATCTCGCCGTAGTTGAGCAGGTAGTACGGAATGCCGAAGTAGCTCAGGGTGACGAAGGCGAAGAAGCCCAGCCGCTCGCGGGGGAAGAGGATCGAGTCGCCCCGGACCAGGGCGAAGCAGATGAACAGCGGGAAGGCGATGAGGAAGCGCAGGCCGGAGGAGGTCAGGGGCGGCACGCTCTCCACGGCGATCTTGATGCCCAGCCAGGTGGTCCCCCAGCTCAGGCAGACCACGAGGAACAGCAGGCTGGTGATGAATCCGGCCAACCAGTGCTTTTGCGATTTTCCGGTGTTTTCAATTACGGCGGACATTGGCATGATGGCAATTCATCCTTGCTGCTAAATTGACCTCTAAAACCTGGGTATCAATCACTGATTGACACAGCTCAATCAGGCTATTAGGACGAAAAATGGCTGTCAAACCAATTATTGACACGGTGTCAATTCTGAAATCAGCACTGGATTCCGGCCAGGGCGCGAAATACAAGCGCCTCGCCGGAGCCATGGAAATCAGGATTCTCGAGGGCACCCTGGAAGGCGGCGCCAAGCTGCCGCCGCATCGCAACCTGGCCGACCGCCTGGGGGTGACCATCGGCACCGTCAGCCGCGCCTACGCCGAACTGGAACGCATGGGCCTGGTGATAGCCCGCGTCGGCGACGGCACCTTCGTCCGCCGGCGGGGGCTGGAGCGCAAGCGCGACGAGGGCTTCCGCAACTTCATCGAAGAGGCGCCGGAGCTCTACGACATGAGCCGCAACATGCATATCCCGGGGCATGAGACGGCCTTCCTGGCGCAGAGCCTGCTGGACCTGGCCAACGACCCGCAGACCCTGCAGGACCTGACCCGCTATACGCCGGACACCGGCCTGCCCCGCTACCGCCAGGTGGGCGCGAACTGGCTGGCCCACGGCGACTTCCTGCCCCAGGCCGACCAGGTGCTGTGCGTCAACGGCGGCCAGCACGGGCTGCTCTGCACCCTGATGGGCCTGCTGCGCGCGGGGGACATCCTGGTCACCGAGCAGCTTACCTACCCGGGGCTGATCACCCTCGCGCGGATGCTCGGCATCAAGCTGCTCGGCGCGGACATGGACGAGGAAGGCCTGGTCCCCAGCTCCCTCGACGAGATCTGCCGCAACAACCGGGTGACCGCGCTCTACTGCACCCCGACCATCCAGAACCCGACCACCGGCGTGCTCTCGCACCAGCGCCGCGACGCCATCGCGCGCCTGTGCCGCGAGCACAACCTGCTGATCATCGAGGACGAGGCCCATGCGGTGCTGGTGGAGGATCGCCCGCCACCCCTGAGCCACTACGCGCCGGAGCGCACCATCCTCATCAGCAGCCTGAGCAAGGCGGTGGCCGCCGGCCTGCGGGTGGGCTACCTGCACGCGCCGACTGCGCTGGTCAGCCGCATCGCCGCCGCCCTGCGCGCCACCTGCTGGATGGCCACGCCGCTGGCGCTGGAGCTGTCGACGCTATGGATCGAGAACGGCACGGCACAGAAGCTGCTGAGCCAGCAGATCAACGAGATCGGCCGACGCAAGGCACTGGTGGAACGGCTGCTGGACGGGCTGAACTACCGCACCCATCCACAGAGCCCGCACTTCTGGATCGAAGTGCCGGAAGCCTGGCGCGCCGCCGATATCGAAGCCGACCTGAAGCTGAAGAACTACCTGATCACCGCCGCCGAGGCCTTCGCCGTGGGCCGCGCCACGGTGCCGCAGTTCGTCCGCGCCAGCGTCAGCAACGCCTCCAGCAACGACCAGCTCCTCTACGACGGCTTCCTCACCCTGGCCAGCACCTTGCGCGAGGAGGCCAATCGCTTCGGGCTGTGAGCCGTTGCCTGAGGGGGCCCGACCTACGCGCTGTATCTGGGCTTTCAAGTGGATCCCCGCGTTCGCGGGGATGACGGTGCGTGCTGAAAGCGCCCCGCCCCCCCGTCACCCTGGCGAATGCGGGGCTCCTGGCCAGCAGGGTGGGCGGGATGCGACCGGAGCAGTCGAGTTGCACCCGACCTGCGCCAATGCGCAGCGCCGCCAGCGTTCAGTGAAACCTGCGTTCGCAGGATGACGGTGCGTGCTGAAAGCTCCCCGCCACCTCGTCACCCCCGCGAACGCGGGGGCCCACTGGCCAGCGGGTGGGCTTCAGCCCACCCGCGGGTTCAGCGCCAGTGCCGCTGCTGCACGCGCTTGCCGCTGCCGCCCACCAGCAGGGCGAAGCCGAGGAACAGGCTCTCCACCACCCAGGCCAGCAGCAGCGCGCAGACGATGCCCCAGGCCATCGCCTCGGGCACCAGCAGCACCTGGTAGCTGTAGGCGTTGGCGGTTTCCAGCAGCAGGTCGTGATCGGCCCCCGTCGCCACGTGCCAGGTGCGCGCGTACCAGGGGCCCTGCATGGCTTGCCACTCGCGCTGCAGCAAGGCATCGCGGTTGACCAGGGTGGCCACGCTGTCGGCGTCGCTGCGCATCACCGGGTCGTTGCTCGCGCGGTAGTGCGCCACCAGTGCCGCGAGGTCGCCGTCGAAGAATTTCTGGGCGGTCTCGCGGAAGCCCTTGAGCCCGGTCTCCGCCTCCAGGCGATGGGCTTCGACGCGCTTGGCATAGTCGTCGACGAACCCGGGCACCTGCACGCCGATCAGCAGGCCCAGGGCGAACAGCGCCAGTCGCAGGTAGCTTCGCAGCATCGATATTCCCTCTCGTTGGTCAGGTCTGCCCGGACGCCAGGCACTCGCCCCGTCGCCACAGGCCCCAGGCGCCGGGCTGGTAGAGCGTCCAGGTCTCGTTGTCGGTCAACGGCTCGGTGGCGATCACCGTGACCACGTCGTCGGGCGTGGTTTCGGACTGGAAGTCCACGGTCAGGTCCGCATCCTTCAAACGCGCCGGGCCGAAGGGTGCGCGCCGGGTGATCTGCGCCAGTTTGGTGGTGCAGAAGCAGAACAGCCAGTCACCGTCGCTGAGCAGGCAGTTGAACACGCCCCGGCTGCGGTATTCGGAGCAGGCCTGCACCAGCACCGGCAGCAGCACTTCGACCGGCACCGGCTCGGGGAAGCCCTGGCGCACCCGGTTGAGCAGGTCGCAGAAAGCCGCCTCGCTGTCGGTATCGCCCACCGGCCGATAGAAGCTGGCGGCCGGATGGAAGTCGGCGAGCTGGCCGTTGTGGGCGAAGCACCAGTTGCGGCCCCACAGCTCACGGACGAAGGGATGGGTGTTGGCCAGGCTGACCTTGCCGACGTTGGCCTGGCGGATATGACCGATGACCGTCTCGCTCTTGATCGGGTAGCGCTGCACCAGGCGCGCCACCTCGGAGTCGACGCTGGCGGACGGGTCCTGGAACAGGCGCAGGCCACGGCCCTCGTAGAAGCCGATGCCCCAGCCGTCACGGTGCGGGCCGGTGCCACCGCCGCGCTGCATCAGGCCGGTGAAGCTGAAGACGATATCGGTGGGCACGTTGGCGCTCATGCCGAGCAATTCGCACATGGTTCAGGGCTCTCGTTTCAATGCCTGTCGCAGTTGTTCGGCCTCCCGCGCCAGCCGGGCCTGGATGCGGGCGCGGCCGAAGGGCAGGAAGCGGGTGAGGATACGCCAGAGCAGCGCCGCCAGGTCGCCCCGTTGCCGGGGAATCAGGTGCAGGTGCAGATGGGGCACGTGCTGGTTGGAATCAGGGCCGTCGTTGATCAGCAGGTTGATGCCCTGGCGACCATAGCCCGCCCTGCGCAATGCCTCGCCCATGCGCAGGGCCTGCTCCACCAGGCGCTGGCGCGCCGGGGTGCCGAGGTCGGCGAGGAACGGCGCGTGCTCGCGGGCCACCACCAGTAGGTGGGCGGGCCGCAGGGGGAAGATGTCCAGCAGCACCAGGAAGTGCTCGTCCTCGTGCAACAGGTGGGCCGGCAGCTTGCCGGCGGCGATGGCGCAGAACACACAATCCATGGGCATTCCTCGTGAGCGCTCGGCGCGCCGCCGGTATCAGAGACGCGGTTCGATGCGCAGGCGACGGTCGCCCCGGTCGTCTAGGCGGGTATCCACGCGCTCGCTCGAATCACGCTCCATCAACTGGCGCAGGGTCGGCTCGTCTTCTTCCTCGTCCACCGCTGCCGGCTTCTCGCGCTCGGCACGGCGGGCACGGATGGCGCGCTCGATAGGCCAGCGGATGGCGACGAAGATGAGGTAGAGCACCAGGCCGATCATGCCGTACATGGCCAGGTCGGAAACGGCCTTCCAGGCGTTGTTGCCCACCTTGAACACGATATCCAGCGCGGTGACCGCCACCGCCGGCGCGTAGAGGTCGCGACCGGGGTCGACGGGAGTCGGGGTCAGCAGCAGCACGGCGACTATCAGGCGCAGGGGCTCGCGCAGCCAGCGCCACATCCAGCCGGTGGCGCGGAAGCTCACCAGCAGGCAGCCCAGGGCCGCGACGCCATAGGCGCCCCAGGCGAGGAGATAGTCGTGTTCGTTCATGGGCTTCCATGGCAAGGCGGGCAAAGGGGCGCTTATGATAGCGACTTTTCCGAAGCCCGGCGTCCCCGCCGTCGCCCGGCCCGCAACGCCTAGCCGTGAGAACCGCCATGTCCGAAGCACCCATCGCCCGCATCCAGGCCGGAGCCGATCCCTACCGCTGGCTGGAGGAACGCGACGCACCCGAGGTGCTCGACTACCTCAAGGCGGAGAACGCCTGGCTCGACGAGCGCCTGGCCGCCGAAGCGCCGCTGCGCGAGGCACTGTTCGAGGAAATCCGTGGGCGCATCCGCGAGACCGACCTGTCCCTCGCCACGCCCTGGGGCCCCTACCTCTATTACCAGCGCACCACCGCCGGCGACGAATACCCGCGCCACTACCGCTGCGCGCGCCCGGCCGAAGGCTTCGAGGTGGACGAGGCCAGCGAACAGCTGCTGCTCGACCCCAACGCCCTGGCAGGGGGCGGCTTCCTCTCCCTCGGTGCCTTCAGCGTCAGCCCCGACCACCGCCTGCTGGCCTACAGCCTGGACACCAGCGGCGACGAGATCTACCGCCTCTACGTCAAGGACCTGGTCGAGGGCACCATCACCGCCCTGCCCTTCGACGACTGCGACGGCAGCATGGTCTGGGCCAACGACAGCCGCACCCTGTTCTTCGGCGAGCTGGACGACACCCACCGCCCGCACCGGCTCTACCGCCATCGCCTGGGTGAGGCCGACGCCGAACTGGTGTTCGAGGAGGCCGACGGCCGCTTCTTCCTCGGCTGCCACCGCGCCAGCTCCGAGCGCCAGCTGGTGCTGATGCTGGGCAGCAAGACCACCAGCGAGAGCTGGGTGCTGGACGCCGACACCCCCGACGGCGACTTCCGCTGCCTGGCCCCGCGCGAGGAAGGCCACGAGTACTACGCCGACCACGGCCAGGTGGACGGCCAGTGGTGCTGGCTGATCCGCAGCAACCAGACCGGCATCAACTTCGCCCTCTACCAGGCGCCCGAAGCGACGCCCGAGCGCGCCCATTGGCGCGAGCTGATCGCCCACGACCCCGACTGCATGCTCGAAGGCGTGGGCATGAACGCCGGCGCCTTCACCCTCAGCCTGCGCGAGGGTGGCCTGCCGATCATCCAAGTGCACCCACGCGGCGCCGCGCCCTACCGCGTGCAATTGCCGGACGCCGCCTACAGCCTCTATGTGCAGGACAGCATGGAGTTCGACAGCCCGGTGATCCGCCTGCGCTACGAGGCGCTCAACCGCCCGGCCCAGGTCCGCGAGCTGCGCCTGGCCGACGGCGAGCAACGGGTGCTCAAGCAGACCCCGGTGGAAGGCCCCTTCGACGCCGACGCCTACGTCAGCCAGCGCCTCTGGGCCACCGCCGCCGACGGCACCCGCGTGCCCATCAGCCTGGTCGCCCGCCGCGACGTGCTGGGCCAGCCGGCGCCGCTCTACCTCTACGGCTACGGCGCCTATGGCGAGAGCCTCGACCCCTGGTTCTCCCACGCCCGCCTGAGCCTGCTGGAGCGCGGCTTCGTCTTCGCCATCGCCCACGTGCGCGGCGGCGGCGAACTGGGCGAGGCCTGGTACCGCGCCGGCAAGCTGGAGCACAAGACCAACAGCTTCGATGACTTCATCGCCTGCGCCGAACACCTGATCGGCGAAGGCCTGACGACTCGCGAACAACTGGTGATCAGCGGCGGCAGCGCCGGCGGCCTGCTGATGGGCGCCGTGCTCAACCAGCGCCCGGACCTGTTCGCCGCCGCCATCGCCGAAGTGCCCTTCGTCGACGTGCTCAACACCATGCAGAACCCCGACCTGCCGCTGACCGTGACCGAATACGACGAGTGGGGCGACCCGAACGAGCCCGAGGTGTTCGAGCGCATCCGCGGCTACGCGCCCTACGAGAACGTGCGCGCCCAGGCCTACCCGGCGCTGCTGGTGGTGGCCGGCTACAACGACTCCCGCGTGCAGTACTGGGAGGCCGCCAAATGGGTGGCCCGGCTGCGTGCCACCCGCACCGACGACAACCTGCTGCTGCTCAAGACCGACCTCGGTGCCGGCCACGGCGGCATGAGCGGGCGCTACCAGGCGCTGCGCGACGTCGCCCTGGAATACGCCTTCCTGCTCAAGGTGCTGGGGCTGACCGGCCAATGAAGGTGCAGCGCCTGCTGTTCATCTGCGGGCAGAACCGCCTGCGCAGCCCCACCGCGGAGCAGGTGTTCGCCGGTTGGCCGGGGATCGAGACCGACTCCGCCGGCCTCAAGGCCGAGGCCGAAACCCCGGTGACGCCCGAGGCCCTGGCCTGGGCCGACCTGATCCTGGTGATGGAAGGCAGCCACCGGCGCAAGCTCGCCGCGCGCTTCCCCGCCGCCCTCAAGGGCAAGCGCGTGGTCAGCCTGGATATCCCCGACGACTACGCCTACATGGAACCGGCCCTGGTGGAACTGCTCCAGGCCCGGGTGGCGCCGCTGCTGCGCTAGGGCGCAGGCTTCTTCTCACGGCCTCCCAGCCCCTTGCTGTTGCGATCCAGTTGCTCCTGCAGCACGGGAATACGCTCGTCGCGCGGGTCCGCCTGGCGCGTGGTCGGCGGGTTGACCAGGAGCGGCGGGCTGCCCGAACGCGGCGCGGCGGCCGGCAGGCTCGGTGGGCTGGCCTGGGGATAGGGTTGTGGCGTGGCCGTACCGGGCGAACCCGGTGCCGGCGTGCCGGGGGAACGCAGCAACGGCGGCTGTTGCGCCTGGATGCCACAACTGACCGCGACCAGCGCCGCGAATGCGAGCACAATGGCGCCCTTCATATGGACCTCCCGCCTTTCGGCGTCGACGTCCTCAGTCTAGTTGCCGGCCCCCTGCCGGCCGCCCATCCCGACGGAACACCCCATGACCAACAACGATGTACTGCGCAGCCTGCGCTACCTGCTGGATATCAGCGACGCCCGGGTGGTGGAGATCATCGGCCTGGCCGACCAGGAAGTGAGCCGCCAGGAGGTTGCCTCCTGGCTGGTCCGTGACGACGAAGAGGGCTACCACTCCTGCAGCGACAAGCGCCTGGCCGGCTTCCTCGACGGCCTGGTGTACGCCATGCGCGGCAAGGACGAAAGCCGCCCGCCCCTGCCCCTGGAACTGCCGATGAGCAACAACCAGGTGCTGAAGAAGCTGCGGGTGGCCTTCGAGCTGCGCGAGGACGACATCCTCGACATCCTCCACGAGGCCGACCTGCCCATGACCCGGTCCGAGATCGGCGCCCTGTTCCGCAAGAAGGACCACAAGAACTACCGCCCCTGTGGCGACCAGATCCTGCGCAACTTCCTTCGCGGCCTCACTGCGCGCAGGCGCCCGCAGCAGGACTGAGAACAGGTTCCCAGGCGCGTCTAGAATTCATCGGCCAGCCCCCGGAACCTTGCCGGAGGAGCGCCAGTCACACCCTCGATAATCTCAAGGAGTTGCCGATGAAAATCCTCATGGTGCTGACCTCGCACGACCGTCTGGGCGATACCGGCAAGCCGACCGGCTTCTGGCTCGAAGAATTCGCCGCCCCCTACTTCGCCTTCCGCGACGCCGGAGCCGAAGTGGTCCTCGCCTCGCCCCGGGGCGGCCAGCCGCCGCTGGACCCGAAGAGCGACGAGCCCGACGCGCAGACCGAAGCCACCCACCGCTTCCGTGCCGACGAACAGGCCCGCCAGGCCCTGGCCAACACCCTGCCGCTGTCCGGCCTGGTCTCGGCCGACTACGACGCGCTGTTCTACCCCGGCGGCCACGGCCCGCTCTGGGACCTGGTGGACGATCCCTTCTCCATCCGCCTGATCGAGGACCTGCACAACGCCGGCAAACCGGTGGCCGCCGTCTGTCACGCCCCCGGCGTGCTGCGCAACGCCCGCACCGCCGACGGCAGCCCGCTGGTGCAAGGCTGCGCGGTGACCGGCTTCTCCAACAGCGAGGAAGAGGCCGTGGGCCTCACCCATGTGGTGCCCTTCCTGGTGGAGGACGTGCTGCGCGAGCAGGGCGGCCAGTATTCCAAGGTCGCCGACTGGCAGCCCCACGTGGTCACCGACGGCAAGCTGATCACCGGCCAGAACCCCGCCTCCTCCGAACCCACCGCCGCCGCGCTGCTGCAAATGCTGGGCGGCTGAGCCGAAGCGTGCATTCGCGGGTTCACCCGCCCTATGGTGCCAATGCGGCTGTAGGTTGGGTGCAACCCGGCATTGCGCCTCAGCTCACAGCTCCTGTGCGAGGACCCGAGCTTCGCGAGCAGAGCTCGCTCCTACGGGGCGTGCTGTGCAGTGATGGTGGGCGCGCAGATCGGGTGCAACCCGAAGCGCCGAAGGGAGCGGGCATCCCCACGAACATGGGGATGCCCTGGAAGGCGCCTCAGAAGAATTGCGAGACGCTGAACTTGATGTTGCGGCCCACGCCGGAGACGGCCTCGCCGAGGTAGGGGTAGTACTCGCGGTTGAACAGGTTGTCCACCGCCAGCCGCGCCTCGAATCCCTTGATGTACTTCGGCTGCCAGGTGGCGAACAGGCCGTGCAGGGCGTAGCCCTGGGTTTCCGGCAGGCTCCAGCCCGAAGCGAGCGGATCGTCATCCACCGGCGAGCGGTCCTGCTTGCGCACGAAGTTGCCGGTCCAGCCCATGGCCATGTCGATCTCCGGCACCTTCACGCCCAGGGTGGCCACCGCCTTGCGCGGAGGGATGTCCGAAAGCCAGGTTTCCGGGCCCCAGGGGTTGCGCGGCGAGGCGTCGCGCTTGCCGCGGATGTAGGACACCGACAGGCTGCCGAAGATGCGCGAGCTGTCGTAGAAGGATTCGACCTCGACCCCCTCGATGGTGTAGCCGGGCAGGTTGCGGTTGTTGGCCAACGGCCCCTGGCAGGCACTGTTGCCGCCGGTCACGCTGGCAAGGCAGTAGACGCCGGTGCGCTTGAAGATCTCGTCCTTGCCACGGTTGCGGAACAGCGTGGTGCGGATCTGCAGGTTGTCACCGTCCACCAGCAACCTGTCGAGATTGAAGATGCTGCCCAGGCGTACCCCGGTGATGCGCTCCGGGTCCAGGTTGCGACTGGTGGCGGGCACACTGCTCGCCGCGCTCTGCACCTCGTACAGTTCGTCGATCAGAGGGGCGCGCCAGGTCTTGCTGTAGTCGGCGAAGAACGCCAGGTTGTCGGTGGCGGTCCAGAACAGCCCCAGGCGCGGCGACCAGCCACTGTAGGTGACGCTGCTGTAGTCGTGCCCCACGGCGGGGTCCGGGCTGTTGTAGCGCGGCGCCAGGCTGGGCTCGCCACGGCTGTAGACATGGTCGTAACGCAGTGCCGGGGTGATGGTCACGGAACCGAGGGTGATGGCGTCCTGCAGATAGCCACTGCGGGTTTCCTGCTCGCCGGACGGCATGTAGTAAGGCTGGTAGAGGCCGTAGTTGTAGGTCCTGTCGGTCAGCTTGCTGAGGTCCTTCATCAGCGTGTCGCGATCATGCCCGTGCCATTGCACCCCTACGGTGGCGACGTGGGACAGCAGCCCCGTATCGAAGCGGCTTTCGTTCTTCAGCTCCGCCAGCCGGTCGGTGTAGTTGACCCAGCTCTCGTTGCCCAGCGAAGACGCGAACCCCGCAGACGCGTTGGCCGGCCGCTTGTCATGCTGGTCGGTCCTGGAATAGGCATAGCTGGCGGTGACATTCACCAACGGGTTGTCCAGCGGCGTGTAGTTCCACTTCAGCGAGTAGTTCTCGTCGTCCTGGTCACGGTTCACCAGCTTGCGTTTCCAGGCGCCGTCCAGGCCATAGCGGGCGATCTCCGCTGCGGTGGGGGCAGCCATCTCATCACGCTTGGCGGCGAAGGGCTCCCAGGCCTCGCTGCCGGACTGCATGGCCGACAGGGTGAAGACATGCTCGTCGTTGGGACGGAAGTTGCTCTTGAACAGGAAGGCGTCGAGGCTGTTTTCGGAGTAGACGAAGCGCGTGCCGTCAGGGCGCTTGATGTTGTCGCCCTCACGCCCGGTGAGGAACAGCAGGCCATCGAACATCCTGTCGGTGGTCTGCCCGTACACCGCGCCGCTGTAGATCTCCTGGCGGTCGTTGGTGTGGTAGCCGTACTTGAGGAAGGCACCGGCGTTCTCGCCCTCCTTCAGCAGGTCGGCGGGGTCCTTGGTGTCCACCTTGATCACGCCGCCGAAACCGCCGTTGCCGTACAGGGTGCTGTGGGGGCCCTTGTCCACCTCGACGTTCTTGATCAGTTCCGGCTCGATGAACACCGAACCCTGGCGGTACTTCTCGAAGCCCTTGGGCGCGCCGTCGAGGATGACCTTGACGTCTTCCACATCGCCCATGCCCCAGATGTTCAGGGTCTGGCCGCCAGGGCGGGGCGAGCCGCTGGAGCTGACGCCCGGCAGGGTGTCCAGCAGTTCGGCGATGTTGTCCGCCTGCTTGCGGTCGATGTCTTCCTGGGTCAGGACCGAACGCCCTACCGAGCTGGAATCGATGGCGCTGCCCATGATGTTGGTGCTGCCCAGTTCCAGAACGTTGTCATCGGCGGCGGCCTGGCCGGCACTGGCAACGCGACGGATCACGAACCCGTCCCCCGCCTCCACCAGCTCCAGCCCGGAGCCGGCCAGCAACCGTTGCAGTGCAGCGCGGGCGCTGTAGCGGCCGGCCAGGGCCGGGGCGCGCAGGTCTCGCAGTTGCGACTCGTCGAAGAGAATCTGCAGCTGGCTCTGCTGGGCCAGGGCGGTCAGCGCGCTGGCCATGGACTGGGCCGGCAGGTTGAAGTCGTGGTCCTGGGCCAGGGCGCTGCCGCTGAGCAGGAAGGTGGCCAGGGCGCCGCCGGCAACGAGACGGCGCAGCGCGAAACGGGTGCTACGGGTGTTCATCCAAATCTCCCCAAGTACTGCAAAACCGCCCTTGCATGAGGCGGACATCAGGAAGACGCAGCGCTCGGCAAAACCCGCATATGCAAATGAAAAATATTTTCACTTGCATCGAAGCACCCTGCGCCAGGATTCCGGGGCAATCCCCGGGGTCAGCGCGGGTGGATCAGGGCCGTTCCGTCGGCCAGGTACTCGACGCGCACCGGCAGCAGTTGCGGCAACGCGGCGAGGAAGGCATCCGGCTTGCCGATGTTCAGGCTGCCGGAAACCCGGCGCTCGGCGAGGCTGGCATCGGCCAGGCCCACGGGCGCGTTTCGGTAGTGGGAGAGCTCGTCCACCAACTGGGCCAGCGGGCGATCACGGAAGATCAACTGCCCACGCCGCCAGCTGGCGATTTCCTCGGGGCTGCGGTGGCCGAGCTCCAGGTGGCGCGTGCGGTAATCGAAGTCGGCACTGTCGCCGGCACCCAGTTCGGCACGGTGACTGCCGCCGGCCTCCGGGCTCACCGCGACCTTGCCGCTCTCCACCGCCACATCCAGGCGCTCGCCGCCACGGCGAACGCTGAAGCGGGTGCCGAGCACGCGCACGCTGCCCTCCCCGGCCATCACCACGAACGGGCGTCGTTCATCACGGGCGACGGCGAAGAAGGCCTCGCCCTGGAGCAGCTCCACTTCGCGGTGGTCGTCGTAGAGGCGCACGTGCAGGCGGGTGTCGACGTTGAGGTCGATGCGCGAGCCGTCGGCCAGCTCCACCTGGCGCTGCTCGCCCCGGGCGCTGCTCAATTGCAGGTCGACGCCGGGCGCGCGGGCGAACCAGTTCTGCGAGGTGGCCAGGGCGGCGCAGAGCAGCACGAACGAAGCCGCCATGGCACGCGGCAACGTGCGGCGGCCACGGGGCTCGGGCCGGACCAGCGGCGTGGCGAGCACGGGCCGTGGCACGCGATCGAAGTCGGCCCAGATCAGCTGCATGTCGGCGAAGGCCCTGGCATGCGCCGGGCTGGCGGCGAGCCAGGCCTGCAGCTCGGCTTCCTGCTCCGCGCTGAACTGCCCGCTGCTGCGGCGGGCGTACCAGGTGGCGGCCTGTTCGTCGATCGAGGGTCGGGAATCCATCCGGGGGCTCGTGTTCATTGTCCGTCCGCCTGGACCTCGCCCTGCACGCGTTGCTTGCAGTGCAGCAGGGCACAGGCGATGTGCTTTTCCACCATGCTCAGGGAAATCCCCATGCGCGCGGCCACTTCCGCCTGGGACAGGCCGTCGAACTTGTGCAGGACGAAGGCCTCGCGCCGGCGCGGCGACAGATCATCCAGTGCCGAGGCCAGGAGGCGCAAGCGCTGATGGTGTTCTACCCGTTCCAAGGGGCTCGCTCCCTGTTCATCGACCAGGGTCTCCAGCGCCTGTTCAGCTTCTCCATCGAGCGCACCGCGCACCTGCTGGCGGCGCCAGTGGTCACGCAGCAGGTTGCGGGCGATCTGGAAGAGGAAGGCGCGAGGCTGGTGGACCTGTTCGCGCTCGCGCCAGTCCAGCCATTGGGTGAAGGCGTCCTGGGCCAGGTCGGCGGCGTCGGCGGGGCTGCCCAGGCGCTTGCCGAGGAACTTCAGCAGCTCGGCATGGAAGGCGCGGTAGGCACCGGAGATGGAGCCCCGGAACTGCTCATCCACGGGGCTGCCTCCCGTCCGCTCGACTCGCTCGCTGCACGCATGCCCCCGACGACAGGTGGCCAGGCGACGCCGCCGGATGCGACGTGCCAGGACCACCAAATGAGAATGCATATCATTAGATAGCAAGCACCGCAAAGCGGTCAAGACGCCCGGCAGCGGGATTGCCGGAAACCGGGCGGCGGGAGCTTCAGAGGCCGGACTTCAGCTTGCTGAAGGCGCGGGTCAGCGCACGATTGAAGGCCTTGGTGTTGTCGTTCTTGGTGTAGAGCGTGGCGCGTACCGCCGCCGGCGGGTAGGTGCCCGGGTCGGCGAGGATGGCGGGGTCGACGCTGGACGCCGCCGCCGGCACCGCGTTGGCGTAGTGGATGTTGTTGGTGATGGCACCGATGGTCTCGGGGGTCATCAGGTGGTCCATCAGCGCCAGGGCGGCGTCCGGGTGCGGTGCGTCCCTGGGGATGACCATGGCGTCGAACCAGATCAGGGTGCCCTCCCGCGGGATGCGGTAGCGCAGCTTGAACGGCTTCTGCGCCTGCTCGGCCTGGGCGGCGGCGATGGCCACGTTGCCGTTCCAGGACATCGCCAGGCAGGTGTTGCCGTTGGCCAGGTCGTTGATGTTGCGGTCGTTGTCGAAGTAGCGGATCGACGGACGGATCTTCGCCAGGTGCGCCTCGGCAAGCTTGAGGTCGTCGAGGCTCTGGCGGTTGATGTCCAGCCCCAGGTAGCGGAAGGCGGCGGCGAACACCTCGTTGGGGTCGTTGAGGAAACTCACCCCGCAGTCGGCGAAGCGCGCGACCACCGCCGGGTCCATCAGCATCGCCCAGCTGTCGGTGGGGGCGTCGGCCATGCGCGTGCGAATGGCCTCCTCCTGGTAGCCGAAGCCGGTGGTGCCCCAGACATAGAGCCCGGCGTAGCGGTTGCCCGGGTCGAAGCGCGCCATGTGCGCGGTGAACTCCGGGTCCAGCCCCTGGAAGTGCGGCAGCCTGGCCTTGTCCAGCGGCTGCAGCGCGCCGCTGGCGATGGCCCGCTGCAGGTGCTGGCCGGCGGTCAGCACCAGGTCGTAGCCGCTGCGGCCGGTGAGCAGCTTGGTCTCCACCGTTTCCAGGGAGTCGAAGTGGTCGGCCACCACCTTGATGCCGGTCCTCGCCTCGAAGCGGGAGAGCGTGTCCGGTGCCAGGTACTCGCTCCAGATGTACAGGTTGACCCTGGGCGGCTCGCTCGCCGCCTGGGCCGTGCAGGTGCCGAGGGCCAGGCCCAGGGCGATCGCCAGTGTGCGCAGTTGCATCGAAGGCTCCCTAGCCAGCCCGGCTGGCGGCGTATTGCGGCATGGTGATGCAGGCGACGTTGCCGCCCCCCAGGAGGATCTCCCGCGAGTTCTCGATGCCGATGATCCGGTGCCTGGGGAACAGCTCGGCGAGCACCGCACCGGCCGCCCGGTCGTGGGCGTCGCCGAACAGCGGCAGGACGATGGCGGAGTTGCCCGCGTAGTAGTTGATGTAGGAGGCGCAGATGCGCGTACCCGCCTCGCGCAGGTGGGTGCCGTCCACCTGGTCCAGGCCCGCGGCCTCCTCCGCCGTCCAGGTGAGCACGCGGGGCTGCGGCAGCTTGTGCACCTCCAGCGCGCGGCCACGGGCATCACGGGTGCTGCGCAGGATGTCGTAGGCCTCCTGGTAGATCTCCCACTGCGGGTCGTCGCGGTCGTCGGTCCACTGCATCACCACCACGCCGGGGCGGACGAAGCAGGCCAGGTCGTCGATGTGGCCATCGGTTTCGTCGAACTTGCAGCCGCGCGGCAGCCAGATCACCTGCTCGGCGCCGAGGTAGTCGGACAGCCGCCGGGTCATCTCGTCCTTGCCCAGGTGGGCGTTGCGGTTGCGGTTGAGCAGGCACTGCTCGGTGGTCAGCAGGGTGCGCTGGCCGTCGGTCTGGATGCCGCCCATCTCGGCGATGAAGGGCGCGCGGTAGCGGTCGAGCTTCTCGATCTCGAGGATCTTCTGGGCGATCTGGTCGTCCTTGTCCCAGGGGTAGTAGAGGCCGCCATCGAGGCCGCCGTAGGCGTTGAACTCGAAGTCCACGCCGCGCACCTCGCCGCTCTGGTCATTGACCAGGAAGGCCGGGCCGCTGTCGCGGAACCAGGTGTCGTTGCAGGTCATCTCCACCACCCGCACCTGGGCCGGCAGCATGCGCCGGGCGTTGGCGTACTGGGTGGCGGAGGCGCAGACGGTGACCGGCTCGCTGCTGGCGATGGCACTGACGATCTCGACCCAGACCTTCTGCGCGGGCTTGGCGCCGTTGCGCCAGACATCGGTGCGCTCGGGCCAGCCGAGCCAGCAGCCGGCCTTGGGCTCGAATTCGCCGGGCAGGCGGAAGCCGTCGGCCTTGGGGAGGGAAGTCAGGGAACGCGCCATGGGAAACCTCGGAGTGGGGTTGGATGTGCCCTGACGTTAAGCGCGCCGGTGCCCCGGCGACCAATGATGAATATCGCGGAATCCTTGAATTGGATTCAGCTATCGGCCAGCTGATCGCTGAACCATTCGACGAACTGGGCCACCGCCGGCTTGTCCAGGCGCAGCCGTTCGCAGACCAGCGCGTACTGCCCCAGCGATGCCACGCTGGCAGCGAAGGGGCGCACCAGGCGGCCGCTGGCCAGGTCCTCGGCGCTGGTGAGGTTGTCGCCCATGGCCACGCCCTGCCCTTGCGCGGCGGCTTCCAGGGTCAGCCCGGCGTGGCCGAGGTAGAGGTGCCGCGCCGGCTGCAGGTCGCCGGCATGGACGCTGAGCCAGGCGCTCCAGGTCTTGCCGTCCTGGTCGTCATGCAGCAGGCAGTGGCGGGCCAGGTCACGCGGGTGCTTGAGCGGCAGCTGGTTGAACAGGCCGGGGCTGCACACGGGGAAGAACTGCAGGGCCGGCAGCGGCCGCACGAAGTAGGCGCTGGCATCCCCCGGGCCGGTGCCGTAGGTGATGGCGAGGTCGATCTCCTCACCCGGCAGCGCCGACTCCAGCGGCTGCTCGTAGAGGTGCAGGGTGATGTGCGGGTGGCGCTCGCCGAAGTCCGCCAGCCGGCCCACCAGCCACTTCTGCGCCAGCTCGGCGGTGACGGCGATGCGCAGCTGGGCCTGGGAGCCGGGGTCGCGCAGCTCGTCGCAGGCATCGAGGATCAGCTCGAAGGCCTGTTGCAGGCTGTGCAGCAGGCGCCGCGCCTGGGGCGTCGGGCGCACCTGGCGACCGGCACGGACGAACAGCTCGGTGCCAAGCTGCTCCTCCAGCTGGCGGATCTGGTGGCTCACCGCGCTGTCGGTGACGCACAACTCGGCGGCGGCGCGGCCGAAATGGGCATGGCGGGCGGCTGACTCGAAGGTGCGCAGGGCGGTGAGGGACGGCAGGCGGCGCATGGGCGGGCTTCCGGGCAAAGCCGGCATCGTTGCGCAGGTGGGGCGATGGCGTCCAGCGTGGCGTAGCCCGGGCTTCAGCCCGGGGCCCGCGCCGGAAGTCAGGCCCCCTTGGGCAGCTTCAGCAGCGGCGTGTCGAGCACATCGGACTGGCCGCCGAGGACGTTCTCGGCGATCTCCACGAAGTCGCGGGTGCTGACCTTGTCCAGGCGCATCAGGCCGCGGGCGACGTCGTCCAGGGAGCGCTCGCCCTTGCTGGCCTTGCGGATCTCCTCGTCGAGGTCCTGCAGCAGCAGCACCGCGCGTGCGGTGACCGGGCCGGTGGACCGCTCGCCACGCAGGCTCTCGACCTTGCGGCTCCAGCGCTGCAGCTTGGCGCGGACCTTGTGGTAGCGGTCCTCGCTGAGGCCGCCGGCGCGGCGCATCAGTTCGATGGCATAGAACTCGGCGATGCCTTCGCTGATCCAGTCGCTCTGGTCGGTGTCCTTGATGCGGCTGAACACGTGCACCAGTTCGTGCACCAGGGAGCTGGTGCCGTTCTCGCTGACCAGGGGGCGGTCGGCATGCATGAAGAAGGAGTTGGGCGCGGAGAGGCCGCCGCGCCACATCGGGTCGCCGGCACCGACGATCAGCAGCTTGCCGGGGTCGCGCGGGAACACCGCCTGGGCGTGGGGCCAGACGAAGGTCAGCAGGGTGAGGATATCCATGCGGCGCATGCCCTCCCCCATCGGCGCGGCGACCGTGACGTCAGTGTTGCCGAGTTCGGCGCGGCGGCTGCCGAGCTTGCCGGCGATGATCCAGCCGGTGGGGCGGTCGAACAGGCGCTCGGGGTTGTCGATGCGGAAGCGGTTCTTGCCCACGCGGGACCAGCCGGTCTCCACCGTGCTCCAGCCCTTGGGCAGCTCGAACTGGATGCGCGACACCAGCTCGGTGCCGTCCACCAGATCGATGCGCGCAGGCGGCACCAGGTCGTCGCCCCGCAGCAGCGTCCAGTCCGGCGTCATGCGCGCATCGAACTTGCCGTCGCCACGGGGATGGGTGATGCGCACCTTGTAGCTGAGGGTCGCCTTGCCTTCCGCCGGGGTCCAGGTGCCGCGCTCGGCGCTGGCCTGCTGCCATTGGCCGTCGCCCTTGAAATCGCTGTAGTAGCCCTTGTCGCCGAGGTCGAACGCGAGGCTGCGGACCTTCTCGCCGTTTTCCAGCACCAGGCGCACCTCGGCCTGGTCGCTGTCCGGCAGGAAGCGCACCCGGTAGTCGACATCGCTGCGCTTGGCAGCGAGCAGGGGCGCGCAGAACAGCAGGGTGGCGGCGGACAGCAGCAGGGTGGCGCGGTTGGACATGTCGGGCTTCCTCGGAGCGATTTCCCTATGACTCGGCAAGCGGCCGTTCTATCCGTCTAGCCCGCACGAAAGATCATGTAGTCCTCCCAGTCGTCCTCGGCCACCTGGGTCTCGCTGACCATGCGCCCGGACTGGGAGATGCCGGCGTTGTGCACCGCCTCGGTGTCGCCACAGACCAGCGGGTGCCAGGGCGGCAGGTCCTTGCCCTCGGCCACCAGGCGATAGCCACAGGTGGGCGGCAGCCAGCGGAACTCATCGGCCTGGGCCGGGGTGAGCTGGATGCAGTCGGGCACGAAGTCACGGCGCTTGGGGTAGTTGGTGCAGCGGCAGGTCTTCAGGTCGAGCAGCTTGCAGGCGATGCGCGTGTAGTACACGGCGCCATCGTCCTCGTCCTCCAGCTTCTGCAGGCAGCACAGGCCGCAGCCGTCGCAGAGGGATTCCCACTCCTCCTGATCGAGCTGTGCGAGGGTCTTGCGCTTCCAGAAGGGTTCGACTTTGGCGGCCATGGTGCTCTGACTGGGTAACGGGGCGCGGTAGTCTAGTCGCGCCAACCCCGCCGGCCAAGCGCCGCCGACGACGGGACGACCGGCAGCGCCATGTAAGGAAAATCATTCGCAGGACGGCTACCCCAAGGGCTCCTGGGCAACCGGCAGGCGTAGGGGGGGTGACGCTCTTTTCATCCACCAACGATGCTGCCTGGGAGCACGAAAGGTGGACCGGTGAAGCGTGGTCCACCCTACGCAAGCCATCTGTGCCGGGATCGGTTCGGTGCCCCGCAAAAGCGGCCATCTGAAACTGGAGATGCCGCCAGGCGAAGGGGGGATGACGCTCTTTTCATCCACCAACGATGCTGCCTGGGAGCACGAAAGGTGGACCGGTGAAGCGTGGTCCACCCTACGAAAACCATCGGTGCCGGGATACGAGTGCTGAAACCTGAGGTGCCGCCGGGCGTAGGGTGGATGACGCTCCTTTCATCCACCAAGGGTGTTGCCGGGAGCACGAAAGCCGGCACCGTGCAGGGCCCTCTGAGTCGGCCTCAATAGCCGCGCTGGAAATCCACCTCGCCTCGTAGCGGCTGGCCTGCCTGGAAGCGCGTGAGGTTGTCGATGAACAGCTGCACCAGCAGTTCCGGCAGCGTGGGCGCGGAGCTGTGGCCGGTGAGCAGCAGGCGTGGCGCGGTCCAGAACGGGTGCGCGGGCGGCAGCGGCTCCTCGCGGCAGACGTCGATCACCGCACCGGCCAGGTGCCCGGCCTGCAGGCTGGCGACCAGGTCGGCGTCTACCACCGCGACACCGCGCCCGCTGTTGATGAACAGCGCCTCGGGGCGCATGCGGGCGAACAGCGCGGCGTCGTAGACGTCGCGGGTGGCCGGTGTGTCCGGCAGCAGGTTGATCAGGTAGTCGGCCCAGGCCGCCTGCTCCGCCAGGGCGTCCATCCCCAGCACCTCGGCGAAGGGCGCAAGCGCACGGGGTTCGCGGGCGATGCCGCGCAGCTCGACACCGAACGGCGCGAGGAAGCGCGCGACGCTCTGGCCGATATCGCCGGCGCCGACGATCAGCACCCGGCGCCCGGCCAGGCTGCTGGGCATGCGCGCATCCCAACGCCGCTCCACCTGGCTGGCCAGGCGCGAGAGCAACTGGCGCTCGTGGGCGAGGACGTAGGTCAGTACGTATTCGGCCATCACCTGGCCGAAGATGCCGACGGCGCGGGTGAGGCGGTAGCCACGCGCAAGGTCCTGGGCCAGCAACGGGGTGATGCCGGCCCAGCTGGATTGCAGCCACTGCGGCCGCAGGCCCGCTCGCAGCAACGGGACCACGCGATCCGGGCTGCCCAGCCAGACGGGGCAGTCGCCCGCGAGGCTGTGGAGTTCATCCGCATCGTCGCTGCCCGCCGTCTCCAGCGTGGGGGCCAGGGCGTGCAGCAGCTCGGCATGGCGACGGTGTTTCTCGTCGGCGAGGAGGACCTTCATCAGAGGGGGTCGTTCATGCGCAGCAGTTCTTCGGGCAGGTGCTCGATGTATTCCTCTTCAGCCGGCGGCATCTGCAGGTGGTAGCCCTGCTTCTCGAGGTTCTCCAGCACCTTGCCGATGTCCTCGCGGGCCAGCTGGCGCTCGGGGCTGAGCACCAGGTCGAAGGCGTGCTGCGGCGTGCCGAAGGCGGCCAGCAGGGCTTCGGGGACACGGGTCAGGGCGTCGCGCTTCTCGACGTAGAGGTACATCTCGTTCTTGCGCGGGCTCTTGTAAATGGAGCAGATGCGTTTCATGGGGCGTGGTCTCCGGCCAGGGCATCGAGCAACGCCTGGCCCATCAGTTCACGGCGCCAGCCCTTGAAGCCCTCGGGCAGGCTGTAGGGGCCGGTGGGGTAGCCCGTCTTGAGCAGGGCCTCCAGGTGCTTCTTGCGCAGCATGAGCTCGGGCGCCATGCCCAGGCGCTCGGCTTCGGCCTGGCCGATCGCGCGCAGCTTCTTCAGCAGTGCGGAGGCCTCGGACGGCAGCGGCTCGGGCAGCGGCTCGGGCCACTCGGCGGGGGGCAGCTCGGCCGCTTCGCGGATCATCTTCAGCAGGGTGTTGCCGTCCTGGCGCACGGTGCGCGGATGCATGTCCTCGACACGGGCCAGGGCGACGAGGTTGTCCGGCTGGAACTTGGCCAGCGGCCACAGGGCGTGCTCGCGGATGATGCGGTTGCGCGGCTGGTCGCGGCGGCGTGCCTCGATGTCGCGCCAGGCGTAGAGCTCGCGCAGCACGGCGAGCTGCTGGCGGGACAGCTTCCAGCCCAGCTTGGCGTCGCGGTAAAGGTCGTACGGGTCCACTTCACGGCGCAGGTTGGCCACCAGCTCGGCGCCGTCTTCCAGCACCCAGGCACGCTTGGTGGCGTCCAGGCGCTCGTCGATGATGCGGTAGATCTCGGCGAGGTGGATGGCGTCCTCGGCGGCGTAGCGCTCCTGCATCTCGGTGAGCGGGCGCTGCAGCCAGTCGGAACGGGTCTCGTCCTTGGGCAGGTCGATGCCGAGCACCGCCTGGACCAGGCGCGAGTAGCCCATGGAATAGCCGATGCCCAGGTAGCCGGCGGCGAGCTGGGTGTCCAGCAGCGGCAGCGGCAGGCTGCCGGTGAGGCGCAGGAAGACTTCGAGGTCCTCGCTGCAGGCGTGCAGCACCTTGGTCACCGCCGGGTCTTCGAGCAGCCCGGCGAAGGGACGCCAGTCCTTGATCAGCAGGGGGTCGATGAGCCAGGCGCTGTCGCCGTCACCCACCTGCACCAGGCCGGCCTTCGGGTAGAAGGTGTCGACCCGCATGAACTCGGTGTCCAGGGCCACGAAGCTGAGGGTGCGCCAGCGGGCGCAATGGGAGGCCAGTTCGGCGTCGTCGCGAATCCAGTGAAAATCGATGGCCACAAGGCTCTCCTCGGTTCAGAGGCGCGAAGTATATATCGCAACCCCATTTCCGCCCCACCCGGTCGTGCCGTGCGGGGCGGCTGCGGCTCAGGCCAGCTCGCTGCGCAGGCGCTGCAGCAAGGCCGGCGAGCTGGGTTGCATGGGGGCGCGCAGTTCGTCGCGGATCAGCCCGCGCAGGGCCAGCAGGCTCTTCACCGGCGCCGGGTTGGGCTCGGCGAAGGCCAGGTGGATCAGCGGCTGCAGGTCGCCGAAGATCGCCCGGGCGCCCTCCAGGTCGGCCGCCGCGACCCGCTCGGCCATGGCCACGAAGCGCTCGGGATGGATGTGCGCGGAAGCCGCGATGGCACCGCTGCCGCCGTGGCAGAGGGTGGCGAAGATCTGCGCGTCCTCCCCCGCCAGCACATCGAGCTGGCCGTCGGCGATCAGCGCCTGGGTCTTGTCGATCTCGCCGCCGCAATCCTTGATCGCCACGATGCGCGGGTGCCGGGCCAGCTGGCGCAGGGTCTCCAGTTCCAGGCGCACGCCGGTGCGGTAGGGGATGTCGTAGAGGATCACCGGCACCTCGGCACCGTCGGCGATGGCACCGAACCAGGCCAGCAGCCCGGGCTGCGAAGGCCGTATGTAGTAGGGCGCGGGCACCAGCAGACCGGCCACCGGGCGCCTTTGCACCTCGCGCTGCAGGGCCAGGACGTCCGCCAGGTTGTTGCCGGCCAGGCCCATCACCAGGCGTTCGCCGGGGACGGTTTCGAGCAGGGCGTCGAGCACCGCGAGTTGCTCCGCCTTGCTCAGCGCCGCGGCTTCACCGGTGGTGCCGCACACCACCAGGCCGGCGACGCCCGCCTCCAGCAGGTGCGCGGAGAGCCGGCGCAGGGCGGGGAAATCGATGGCGCCATCGGCGAAGGGGGTTACCAGGGCGACCCAGATTCCAGAAAACACAGGCATTGCAAAGCTCCTTCAGGCTGACCGTCAGAGTCGCCGTCGGAGGGGATGCGGGGAGTGTTCGTGCGGATGAGGTTTCGACCTTCGCGCCCACTGTCCTGTCAGCCCATCTGACGGGACAGCGCGCCCCGGTCAAATGAGCGACTGTTTCTTCGATTTACCCGCGACAACGCCAAACGCCAGCGCCGGCAGGGCCGGAACGAAAGCGAGGGAGGCGAAGGTGGCGGGCATGCTGTAGCTCGGTGCGGGAATGCGAGAACGGGATACTGCGAAAATCCCTACAAGGCTGTCAACTGCGACAAGGCCGCATGCCCACCATTCAGCCGGAGGGGGTTTCTGGCATTGCCGGGCCATGGCTGCTAAAAAGCCCTTCCAACAATAACCAGGCCCATGACGGGCCCTCCTCCAGGGAAATCGGACATGAAGAAACTCCTGGGCCTGCTGGTCCTGCTCATCGCCGCTGCGGGCCTCTACCTCGGCATCACCAAGAGCCCCATCGACCCCGTCGCCTGGGACGCCCCCAAGGCACCACCCATGACCGGCGTGATGGAGCCCAACGACACCCTGATGAAGGCCGAGCTGCTGGCCAAGGGGCAGATCCACGGCCCCGAGGACACCGCCGTGGACGCCCAGGGCCGCGTCTACGCCGGCCTGCATGACGGCCGCGTCGTGCGCATCGACGCCGACGGCAAGGTCGAGACCTTCGCCACCACCGGCGGTCGCCCGCTGGGCATGGACTTCGACGCCCAGGGCAACCTGATCGTCGGCGACGCCTACAAGGGCCTGCTGAGCATCGACCCCAAGGGCCAGATCAAGGTGCTCGCCACCGAGGCCGAAGGCGGCCCCTTCCGCTTCACCGACGACCTGGACATCGCCAGCGACGGGCGCATCTACTTCACCGACGCCTCCGCCAAGTTCGAGCAGCCCGACTACCTGCTGGACCTGCTCGAAGCGCGCCCCCACGGCCGGCTGATGCGCTACGACCCGGCCACCGGCAAGGTCGAGGTGCTGCTCAAGGACCTGTACTTCGGCAACGGCGTGGCGCTCTCGGCCAAGGAAGACTTCGTGCTGGTCAACGAGACCTACCGCTACCGCATCACCCGCTACTGGCTGAGCGGCGACAAGGCCGGCACCCATGATGTGTTCATCGACAACCTGCCGGGCCTACCGGACAACCTCCAGGGCGACCGCAAGGGCACCTTCTGGGTCGCCCTGCCCTCCCCGCGCAAGGCCGACGCCGACTTCCTCCACACCCAGCCCTGGCTCAAGGCGCAGATCGCCAAGCTGCCCCGCGCCCTGTGGCCCAAGGCGCAGAAGTACGGCCTGGTGATCGCCCTCGACGAGACCGGCCAGATCATCCGCAGCCTGCACGACACCAGCGGCACCCACCTGCGCATGATCACCTCGGTGAAACCGGTGGGCGACTACCTTTACTTCGGCAGCCTGGACAACGACCGCATCGGCAAGCTGAAGATCCACTGAGACCGAACCCCGCTGCCAGCGAAAAGCCCGCCAATCGGCGGGCTTCTTCATTTCAGGGAGCGGTAACGTCGGCACTCAGGCCGGCACCGTCTCGCGCACGCCCTGAACCACAGGTGCCGGCTGCGGGTGCAGCAGCGCCTGCATCTGCCCGTGGGTCCGTGCCATCAGCTCGTCCAGGCGCTCCACGTCGAACTGTGCAGCATCGATAGGTTCGCCCACGTGCAGCGACACCGGCAGGCCGAGGTTGAAGCGCCAGGTGCGCGCCGGCAGCACCTGGTGGATACCGCGGATGGCCACCGGGACGATGACCGCGTCGGTGTCCAGCGCCAGGTGGAAGCAGCCCTTCTTGAAGCCCTGCAACTGGCCATCCTTAGAGCGCGTGCCTTCCGGCGCCGCCCACAGCACGATGCCGCTCTCCATCATCTGCCGCGCCCGCTGCAGGTCGGCCAGGGCACGGTCGCGGTGGTGCCGGTCGACGAAGGGGAACTCGGCCGCCTTCATCGCAGCACCGAGAAACGGCAGGCGCGACAGTTCCTGCTTCGCCAGCATGCGGATCGAGCCCGGCAGGGCCACGAAGCTGGCGGGGATGTCGTAATGGCTGGAATGGTTGCAGAGGATCAGGTAGCGACGGCCGTCGTTGAAGTCAGGCAGTTGCCCATGCACCGACAGGCGCACCCGCACCAGGCGCAGCAGGCCGCGGGACCAGGCGCGGGTGTAGGCGTCCACGCGCGCGCGGTCGAGACGCCCGCAGGCGGCACGCCCCAGTACCAGCAGGCAATAGAACAGTGTCAGCAGCAACGACCCGAGCACCACGCCGATGCGGCGGGCGAGGTTGGCGCTCTCGGCGAAGGATTGCAGGCTTGGCATGGACGGCTCTCCCATCACTCATCGATCCGCGCGACGTGACGCGCGGCTGTCCCTATGATGCCCACTGTCATCGATTGGACACAGGAGACCGCCATGCCCCTCGCGCAACTGATCAGCCCCCGGCAACTGGAAGCCCGCCTGGGAGAACCGGGCCTGATCGTGCTGGATTGCCGCTTCGCCCTCGACGATCCCGCCTACGGGCAGCGCAGCTATGCCGAAGGGCATATCCCCGGCGCGCGCTTCGCCGACCTGGAGCACGACCTCTCCGGCGTGGTGCAAAAGGGCGTCACCGGACGCCACCCGCTGCCTGCCCCGGAACGCCTGGTGGAGCGCCTGCGCGGCTGGGGCGTCGACAATGACAGCACCCTGGTGCTCCATGACGACGGCCCCGGTGCCTTCGCCGCGCGCGCCTGGTGGCTGCTGGCCTGGCTGGGCAAGCGCGAGGGCGTGTACCTGCTGGACGGCGGGCTCAAGGCCTGGCGCGACGAAGGCCTGCCGCTGGAGGTCGCCGTGCCCCAGGTGCCCCGTGGCCGCTTCAGCGGCGCAGCCGACCCCAGCCTGCTGCGCAGCGCCGACGAACTGCAGGGCCGCCTGGGCGCCGACGACCTGACACTGCTCGATGCCCGCGCCCTGCCCCGCTTCAAGGGCGAGGTGGAGCCCATCGACCCGGTGGCCGGCCATATCCCCGGCGCCCAGTGCGCGGTGTTCACCGACAACCTCGGCGCCGACGGCCGCTTCCTCCCCGCCGAGACCCTGCGCCAGCGCTTCGCCGCCCTCCTCGGCCAGCGGCCGGTGGAGGGCCTGGTCGCCTACTGCGGCTCCGGCGTCACCGCCTGCCACAACCTGTTCGCCCTGAGCCTGGCCGGCTACCCGCTGGCGCCGCTCTACGCCGGTTCCTGGAGCGAATGGATCACCGACCCGGCACGCCCGCTGGCCACGGGAGACTGAGCCCACAAGGCCACGCCGGCCCGTCATCCGCGATGCCGGGCCGGTTGCGATCGATCATTTTTTAATCACCCTGGGATATATGCGCCAGCCAACGTCGGCTCAAACAGTTTAAAAACAGGCCTTTACAACGATTTCATCGCACTACACTTCAAAACGAGCGGCTAACCCCGCTTCCGGCGGGGCCCTTTCCGAGAACGAGAAGCTGCCAGACGCCCCCGGTCCCGCCGGCACCTTTCTCGCGAGGGCACCATGGGAATAGCCGCCAGCGACCTCTGTGAACACGTCATCCGCCCTACCCTGCTCTACCTGCAGCGCCCCTCGCCCATGGCCGAGTCCCTGCTGCTGGGTGCCGCGGCCTGCCAGTCGGCCCTCGGCAGCGCCCTGGGCGACCAGGCGGGCTACGGCCTCTATCACATCAGCGAGGAACACCACCGCTGCCTCTGGGACCAGCACCTGGCGCGCGACCCGGAACTCGCCAGCCTGGTGCGCGGCCTGGCCAGCCAGCACGCCTTCCTCGCCGCGCCGCACCTGGAACTGACGGTGAACCTGCGCTACGCCACCGCCATCGCCTGGCTGCTGATCGAAACCGAAGTGCTGGTGATGCCCGCCGCCGACGACTGGATCAGCATGGCCGCCATCTGGCGCCAGGTGTTCAATCCGCAGGGCACGCCTCACCAGTACCTGGATGCCTGGCAACGCTGGGTGGGCCCTGCGGCAAACGTGGCGTAGGCGCGATCCGCTCACTGACCGACCAGTCAGGAACGAACGTCCAAGGCAATATGCACGATCAACGAAGTTGCAGGCATTTTGATGCCATAAAGCCCGATAAAGCGCTCTATTACGGGAACTCCCCGAAGCTGGCAGGGGTCTGGAAATCCTGATAGTTTCCGCCACCTGTCTGAAAGTCCCCAGGAGTCACCCGTGATCAAAAGAGTCTTCAAGACCAGCCTCGCAATCGCCATCAGCGCTGCATCCAGCTACAGCCTTGCCGGTGGCTTCGCCATCAACGAACAGAGCGTCAGCGGCATGGGCACCGCCTTTGCAGGTCGTTCCTCGTCCGCCGACGACGCCACCACCGTCTTCGGCAACCCGGCCGGCATGTCGCGCCTCAAGCGCGAGCAGGTCAGTGGCGGCCTCGCCCTGCTGGACGCCAGGACCGATATCGACGACCACAGTGGCACCTTCGGCGGCAGCAACGACGGCGACATGGTCCCCTTCATGGGCGTACCCATGGGCTACTACGTCAAGCCGATCGATGACAAATGGACCTTCGGCCTCGGCATGTACGTGCCCTTCGGCCTGATCACCGACTACGAGTCCGGCTTCCAGGGCCGCTACTACGGCGATCGCAGCGAAGTCCGCGTGATCACCCTGCAACCGACCATCAGCTACAAGATCACCGACCAGCTCTCCGTCGGCTTCGGCCCGACCATCAACCGCATCGACGGCGAGCTGACCTCCGCCACCCTCAACGCCGGCACCCCCGGCCGCAACGACGGCAAGGTCAAGGTCAAGGGCGACGACACCGCACTGGGCTACAACGTCGGCGTGCTGTTCGAAGCCACCCCCAGCACCCGCTTCGGCCTGACCTACCACTCGATGGTCGACTACAAGCTCAAAGGCGATACCCAGATTTCCGGCACCGGCTTCGGCCCCTTCTCCGGCAACGAGTACGACGCCTCCCTGAAGCTGAAGACCCCCGAATCCGTCGACTTCTCGGTCACCCATGACCTGAACGCCGACTGGACCCTCTATGCCGGCAGCACCTGGACCCGCTGGAGCCGCCTGAAGGACATCACCGTCAACAACAAGGGGGTTCCGGCGCTCCTCGGGGGCTCGGCAGGCCCCATCGGCACCATCACCGAGGAACAGGACTGGCGTGACGTGTGGTCCTACGCCGTGGGCGCCTCCTACAAGCTGAACCCGCAGTGGACCCTGCGCGCCGGCCTGGCCTACGACCAGACCCCGACCCGCAACGAGCACCGCTCGCCGCGCATCCCCACCGACGACCGCAAGATCCTCAGCCTGGGCGCCGCCTGGAGCCCGAGCGACGACTGGACCGTCGACGTCGCCTACTCCTACCTGAAGGAAGACGATGCCGAAGTGAACCAGACCAGCGCCACCAAGGGCCGCTACACCTCCACCTACAAGAACAGTGCCCATGGCCTGGGCGCGCAGGTGACCTACCGCTTCTGATCCCGGGTCGCGGCAAGTGAAAAGTCCGGACCTGGTCCGGGCTTTTTCGTATCCGCCATCCGTACCCCGCAGTTGTAGCCCGGGCTCCAGCCCGGGAAAGCCGCCAGGCACGCGCCCCCTGAAAGCCACCCAATAAAAGCCCGGACAGGTCCGGGCTTCTTTCATTCACTGGACGTCATTCACTCGACGATCTTGGGCTTGTCGTCCTTGTTCATGTCCATCACCGTCGCCGCCGGCTCGCTCACCACCACGGGCTGCGGCTCCGGGGTCGGCTGGGGCTGGGCCTCGGCGGGTGCTTCCTTCTTCTTGCCGCGGATGCGGTTGATGATCCAGGCACCGATGGCCAGGGGCACGAAGAAGAACTTCTTCAGCAGCACCAGGAGCATGGCGAACAGGCCGGCCTTGGCGGCGACCTTGCCGGCGATCAGGGCGCCCAGGCCATAGGCCGCGACCTTGTCCAGCTCGGGGTCGAAATCGGCGTAGCGGTTGCCCGGGTTGAACTCGGTCATGGCCAGCACCGCCGGCAGGTTCTGCTCGATGGTCGGCAGCTGGTCCATGTTGGCGATGAAGTTCAGCACCAGCACGCCCTTGCGGCCCAGCACGCGGATGTTGTAGTTCAGGGTGTGGGTCTCGGCGTCGCCGAACTTCAGCTCCTTGGCCCAGTGCAGCTTGCGGCCGTCGGCGTCATAGCGCGGCTGGGCGGCCCAGCCGATCAGCTCGACGGCCTCGTAGCCGTTCTCGGCGCGCCACTTGTTATCGGCCTTCGCTTCTTCCTTCATGTCGTCGAGCATTTCGGCGTAGTCGATATCGGCGGCGTCTTCGTCGGAGACATAGCCGTTCTCCTCGTACTCCACCGTCACCGCCCAGGACTCATCGGCCAGCGGCGAGATGCCCTTGGGCAGGATCATGCCCAGCGGCAGGACCTCGTCCGGCGGGTTGCCCCAGGCGTCGGTCAGCACGCGCTCGGCGTCCTCGCCGGCGAGGAAGACGAACTGCTCGGGAATATCGAGGGTGGCGAGGTTGTCGCCGATCACCACCTTGCCCTGCTGGAAGTTCAGGCTGGCGAGGAACTCCTCCTCGGACATCGACTCGCCGTTTTCCTCGATGGTGGCCTCGCCGTCCTCTTCCACCTGGGTGGCGGCGGCGGTGTCTTCGACGGGGGCTTCGGGTTTCGCGGCGAATGCGCAAGGAATGGCAGCGGCGATGAGGCCGGCCAGGATCAGTTCCTTGATCGACATGGGTAACTCCATGGTTGGGCAAAAAGTAAGGCGCGGGAAGGTATCACGAGCCAGGCCGGGAAACCGGAACCAGCCGAAATATTCAGAAATATTTATCCGGCACCACGGAACTTTCGCGTGCCCCGGGTGCCGCGAACAGCCTCACCGGAGCAGGCAGTCCCTCACAGCGGCTTGCTGGCCAGGGCCTGCTCCACCGCTCTCACCAGGTCCTCGTCGTCCGGCTTGGTGAGGCTGGAGAAATGCGCGATCACCTTGCCCTGACGATCCACCACGTACTTGTAGAAGTTCCAGCGCGGGCTCTGCCCGGATTGCGCGATCAGGTCGCGGTACAGCGGCGTCGCTTCGTCCCCGGTGACGTGTTGTGGCTGGGTCATGGCGAAGGTCACGCCGTAGTTCACGTAGCAGACCTTGGCCGTTTCGGCGTTGTCGTCGGCCTCCTGCTTGAAGTCGTCGGAAGGCACGCCGAGCACTTCCAGGCCGTCGTCCTTGTAGCGCTGGTAGAGCGCCTCCAGGCCCTTGAACTGCGGGGTGAAACCGCAGTGGCTGGCGGTATTGACCACCACCAGCGGCTTGCCGGCGAAACGCTGGCAGAGGTCGATGGTTTCCTTCGAGCGCAGCTGCTGCATCGAGTGCTGGAGCAACGGCGGGCACTCGGCGGCCAGCACGGGGGCGGCGACCAGCGCCAGGAACGGCAATAGATAGAAGGATTTCATCGAACGCTCCGCGAGGCAGGGGCAATGACGAAAGGCTACGCCCACCGCTCCCCTGCGGCAATCAGCAGAGGCTCATGTTCAGCTGCAGCAGCGCCAGGCCACCGCGCTGCCAGCCCCACCAGGCGAGCGCCAGCAACAGCGCCGCCCCGGCACCGAAGGCCAACCCCAGGCGCAGGCTCATGCCAGCGCCTGCAGCCGCGCCACAGGCCGCTCGCGCACCGGCCAGTTCAGCGCCGCCGCCACCAGGCTGAGGAGGATGGAAATCTGCCAGACCATGTCGTAGCTGCCCGTGTGGTCATAGAGGTAGCCGCCCAGCCAGCCGCCGAGGAAGGCGCCGAGCTGGTGGAAGAGGAAGACGATACCACCGAGCATCGACAGGTTGCGCACGCCGAACAGGGTGGCCACGGTGCCGTTGGTCAGCGGCACCGTGGAGAGCCACAGCAGCCCCATGGCGATGCCGAAGGCGTAGGCGCTCCAGATGCTCAACGGCGAGTAGACGAAGGCGACGATCACCACCGCCCGCAACAGGTAGAGCGCGGTGAGCAGGCGCGGCTTGGACAGGCGCCCGCCGAGCCAGCCGGCGATGTAGGTGCCGAACACGTTGAACAGCCCCACCAGCGCCAGCACCGTGGTGCCCACCTGGGCCGGCAGGTGCTGGTCCACCAGGTAGGCCGGCAGGTGCACGCCGATGAACACCACCTGGAAGCCGCAGACGAAGAAACCCAGCGCCAGCAGCCAGAAGCCGGAGTGGCCGGACGCCTCGCGCAGCGCCTCGCCCAGGGTCTGCTCATGGGCGGCCACCGGCAGCGGATTGTCCTTGAGCATTCCCGCCAGCGGCACGATCAGCGCCACCAGCAACCCCAGCGCCAGCAGCGCCGAGGACCAGCCCAGCCAGCCGATCAGCCCGAGGGTGCCCGGCAGCATGGCGAACTGACCGAAGGAGCCGGCAGCCGCGGCGATGCCCATGGCCATGCTGCGCTTCTCCGCCGGCACCGCGCGGCCGACCACCCCGAGGATCACCGAGAACGAGGTGCCCGACAGACCGATGCCGATCAGCAGGCCCGCGCTCAGCGACAGCCCCAGCGGCGAGTGGGAGTAGCCCATCAGCACCAGCCCGACGGCGTAGAGCACACCGCCGATGATCACCGTCTTCATCGCCCCGAAGCGGTCGGCGATGGCACCGGTCACCGGTTGGGCCAGGCCCCAGATCAGGTTCTGCAGGGCGATGGCGAAGGCGAACACCTCGCGCCCCCAGCCGAACTCGGCACTCATCGGGGCCAGGAACAGGCCGAAGCCGTGGCGGATGCCCAGGGACAGGGCGAGGATCAGTGACGCCCCCAGGAGAATCCAGCCACTCGTGCGCCATACGGAAGTCATAGAAGGTCCTCTGCGGGTATATACCCGCGTTATCGCGAAAAAATCAGTCCAGGGTTTCCAGTTCGCCCAGGAGCGCCATCAGCGCGTCGCGTCGCTCATCGCCCAGGCGCTCGGTCATCCGCGCCTGCACGCCCTCCCAGGCCTGCAACGCCGCCGCGACGCAGCCCTGGCCTTCGGCAGTCAGGGCCACCAGCCGGTTGCGCTGGTCCTCGCCCTCGCCCATGCGCACCAGGCCCCTGCCCTCCAGCACCCGCAGGTTGCGCCCGAGGGTGCTGCGATCCAGCCCCAGCGCCTCGGCCAGCTCGGTGATGCTCGGCTGGTCGAGGCGCTGCAGGTTGTTCAGCAGCGAATACTGGGCGACGTTGATCCCGACGCTCTCCAGGGCGTCGTCGTAGATGCGGGTCAGGTTGCGGCTGGCGCGACGCAGTCGCGTGCACAGGCATCGGGTCGTGATCATGGATGCGTGTATATACCCGCATCAATCCGGCGTCAATGGCAATAGGGGATCGGCGCGGCATTGTCCGAACTGCCAGAGGCCTCCGTTATCGCTGCCAAGGCCGCGCCGGCAAGGGCGCCGTATAAATCGGCGGGTCTGCCACCTGCGTTCCGAGGTTCACCGATGCCCAGCTACAAGGCGCCCCTGCGCGACACCCGCTTCCTGCTCAACGAGGTCTTCGACTTCCCCGCCCACTACCAGGCTTTGGCCAATGGCGGCGAGGCCACGCCGGACATGGTCGAGGCCATCCTCGGCGAGTGCGCGAAGCTCTGCGAGGAAGTCATCGCCCCGCTCTACCACTCAGGCGACGAGGAAGGCTGCCACCTGGAGAACGGCGAGGTACGCACGCCCAAGGGCTACAAGGAAGCCTACGACGCCTACGTCGCCGGTGGCTGGCAAGGCCTCTCGCACCCGGTGGAATACGGCGGGCAGGGCCTGCCCATGAGCCTCGGCGCCCTCAAGCAGGAAATGCTCGGCACCGCCAACTGGCCCTTCTCCATGTACCCGGGCCTGTCGCTCGGCGCCATGAACACCCTCATGCAGCACGGCACCGAGGAGCAGAAACGCACCTACCTGACACCCCTCACCGAAGGCCGCTGGGCCGGCACCATGTGCCTCACCGAGCCCCAGTGCGGCACCGACCTGGGCCAGGTGAAGACCCGCGCCGAAGCCAACGCCGACGGCAGCTACGCCCTCACCGGCACCAAGATCTTCATCTCCTCGGGCGAGCACGACCTCACCGAGAACATCATCCACATCGTCCTCGCCCGCCTGCCCGACGCCCCCAAGGGCACCCGCGGCATCTCCCTGTTCATCGTGCCCAAGTTCCTTCCCGACGCTGACGGCGGCCTCGGCCCGCGCAACGGCGTCAGCTGCGGCGCACTGGAGAAGAAGATGGGCATCAAGGCCTCGGCCACCTGCGTGATGAACTTCGACGGCGCCACCGGCTACCTCATCGGCCCGCCGAACAAGGGCCTGGAATGCATGTTCACCTTCATGAACAGCGCCCGCATCGGCACCGCCATCCAGGGCGTCGCCACCGCCGAACTGGCCTACCAGGGCGCCCTCGCCTATGCCCGCGAGCGCCGCTCCATGCGCGCCCTCTCCGGCACCAAGGAGCCGGGCGAGGTGGCCGACGTGCTGATGCACCACGGCGACGTGCGCCGCATGCTGCTGACCCAGAAGGCCGTGGCCGAGGGCGGCCGCGCCCTGGTCTACCTGGCTACCCAGTACGCCGACCGCATGATCGAAGGCATCCTGCAGAACGACACCGCCAAGTACGAGCACTGGGACGACAAGCTCGGCTTCCTCACCCCCATCCTGAAGGGGTGCCTCACCGAACTGGGCCTGGAGAGCGCCAACCTCGGCATGCAAGTGTTCGGCGGCCATGGCTACATCCGCGAGCACGGCATGGAGCAGATCGTCCGCGACGCGCGCATCGCCACCCTCTACGAAGGCACCACCGGCATCCAGGCCCTCGACCTGCTCGGCCGCAAGGTGCTGCTGATGACCCAGGGCAAGGCCGTGCGCGACTTCAGCGGCCAGGTGGCGCGCCTGGCCCTCGACCTGCTGAAGACCGAGCCGGCCATGCGCGGCCGCGCACTGACCCTGCTCAAGCTCGCCGGCCAGTGGAACGTCCTGACCCTGCGCATCGCCCTGCGCGCCCGCAAGGACCGCGACCTGGTGGGCACCGCCAGCCACGACTTCCTCATGTACTCCGGCTACGCCGCCCTCGCCTACGCCTGGGCCCTGCAGGAAGCCGCCGCCCGGCGTCGCCTGCGCGAAGGCGGCGCCGAGTCCGAGGACTTCTACCGCGCCAAGCTGGCCACCAGCGCCTTCTACTTTGACCGCCTGCTGCCCCGCGCCAAAGGCCACGCCGCCGCCATGACCAAGCCCACCGGCTCGGTGATGGGCCTGCCGGGGGAGCACTTCGTCTTCGACTGAGCCCCATACCGGGTCTCCCCTGGGAGGCCCGGGATTGGCACGGCCTGGGCTAAAGCAGGCCCGTGGAAATGTCGCCGTCATACACCTGATGTTTCCTACAGCCGAACCCATGGATGAGGGCGCAGCCGCTCTGCCCACCGGTGGTAGCGTCGCGCCGCCCTGAGCCCCCAACACGGACACGCCGATGACCACCACCCGAATCGCCTGGGCGATGCTCGCCCTGCTCGCCACCCCGGCCCTTGCCACACCCGAACCCCGGCCCGATGCCTACAACCTGCTGACCCACAACGCCTTCTTCCTCACGCCGCTGCCATTCACGTTCAGCTGGAACAACCCGGAGCGCGCGCGCCTGATGACCCGGGCCGGCTATATGGAAGGCCGCGACCTGGTGATCTTCAACGAACTGTTCGACAACGCCGCCTCCGACATCCTGCTGAGCGGCCTGAAGGACCGTTATCCGCACCAGACGCCGGTGCTGGGCCGCGCCACCAGCGGCTGGGACGAGAGCACCGGCAACCCCGCCGCCAAGCCCGAGGACGGCGGCGTGGCCATCGTCAGCCGCTGGCCCATCGTGCGCCGGGTGCAGTACCTCTACCGCGACGCCTGTGGCGCCGACGCCCTGGCCAACAAGGGCTTCGTCTACGTCAAGGTGCTGCGCGGCGAGCGCCCCTTCCACGTCATCGCCACCCACACCCAGGCCGCCGACGCCGCCTGCCCCGACGGCGGCCAGGCGGTACGGGAAAGCCAGTTCAGGGAGATGCGCGCCTTCATCGACCGGCAGAACATCCCCGCGAACGAAGTGCTGTTCGTCGGTGGCGACCTCAACGTCGTGCGCGGCAGCGCCGAGTACCCGCGCGTGCTGGCCCAGCTGGAGCTGCGCGAACCGGACAGCTACGCCGGCGCCCCCGCCACCTGGGACACCCGGCGCAACGGCGTGACCGGCTACCAGTACCCCTACAAGGACAACGGCCCCGGCAAGGCGCCGACCAACCCGCCGGAGTACCTCGACTACATCCTGGTCTCCAGCCGCCATGGCCAGGTGTCCTACTGGCACAACCAGGCGCTGGACATCCCCTCTCCGCGCTGGAGCGCCAGCGACGGGGTCAACACCTGGCACTACCAGGACTACTCCGACCACTACCCGGTGGCCGCCTTCACCTACGCCGACCCGCAGCGCACGCCGCAGCAGGCCTACAAGCCCACAGACAACCGCTACGCCCGCGTGGTGCTGCGCAGCCTGGACAACGGCAACGCCCTGCGCACCGGTGCCAAGGCCACCCACTGGGTCACCGTCACCGGCAATGGCCGCGACGACGCCAGCACCTTCAGCCTCAATGCCTGGGACCACTTCGCCAGCTTCTGCGTGCGCAACGGCGACTACGTGACCCTGGAATCCCGCGCCTACCCGGGCCACTTCCTCACCTGGTACGAACACGGCGCCGGCAAGTACGGCTACTACCCGGCAGCCGGGAAGCCCTCGCGGCACCTGCGCGTGCAGATCGACAACGACCAGGGGCAATGCCTGAAGGATGGCGACCAGGTGGCGTTCATCGACTACAGCGGGCAACGCCCGCTGCCCGGGCGCGACTACTACCTGAAGATCTGGCCCGACGGCGCCTGGAAGGACCACCTGTTCCTCTGGGGCGAGGCCCAGGACGCCAGCCGCTTCCGCGTGGAAGTGGCACCGACCGCGGTCCACGAGAACTGGTACGACAGGCTGCGTTTCTGAGCCCTGACAGCGCCGGGGCCTTGCACCCCGGCGTTCACCCCAGCAGCGCCAGCGCCACCAGCACGGCCACCTCGGCCAGCTCCACCAGCGCCCCGGCCGTGTCGCCGGTGGTGCCGCCGAGTCGCCGCAGCAGGCCGCGTCGCCACCAGGCGAACAGCGACAGCGCCGCCACCAGCGCGACCAGCGCCACAAAGCCGAACACCAGCCCCAGCAGCGCATGGGCGCCCAGCACCCAGGGCAGCTCACGGCGTGGCAGGTGCTCCGCCAGGGCCTGCCCCAGCCCACCGGCACGAACGTAAGGCGTGGTCATGAACAGCAGCGGCAGCAGCCCCCGCGCCAGCCAGGGCGCCAGCAGCAACGCGGCGATGGGGCCCTGCTCCAGCAGGGCGACCAGGGCAGAAAACTTCAGCAGCAGAACCAGCACCAATACGACCACGGCGATGGGGCCGCTGCGCGGGTCCTTCATGATGGTCAGGGTGCGCTCGCGGTCGCCGTAGCCGCCCACCCAGGCGTCCGCCGTATCGGCCAGGCCATCCAGGTGCAGGCCACCGCTCAGCGCCACCCAGGCGGCGAGCAGCAGCACAGCCTTGAGCAGCACCGAGGTATCGCCCAGCAGCCACTCCAGCGCCAGCAGCGCCAGGCCCAGCAGCAACCCCACCAGCGGGTAGAACAGCAGTGAGCGACCGATCTGCTGCGGCTCGGGCATGCCCGGCAGGCGCACCGGCAGGCGGGTGAGGAACTGCAGGGCGATCAGCAGCGGGATCACGGCAGGACGATCCGGTGCAAGGTCGCGTGGGGCACCTCCACCTGCATCAGCTGGGCCCGTGGCAGGCCCCGTGCGCGGGCCAGCAGCAGACGGATCACCCCGCCGTGGCTGACCACCAGCAGGCGCTGGCCGGCGAAGCCTGCCTGCAATCGCGCCGCCGCCGCGTGCACACGGGCCTCGAAGTCGAGCAGCGTCTCGCCGTCGGGCGGGGTGAAGCTGTAGGGGTCGTTCCAGAACAGGCCCAGGCCTGCTTCATCGGTGGCCATCAGTTGGGCGGCGGTGCGGCCTTCCCAGGCACCGAAATGCAATTCGCGCAGGTCGGCGTCGAACCCCAGCGGCAGGTCCAGGCGCCCGGCCAGCTCCTCGGCGAAGCGCGCGCAACGCTGCAGTGGCGAGGCGACGATGGCGTCCCAGGGGCCGGCCCCCTCCACCGCGCCGCGCATCTGCGCCCAGCCGGTTTCGGTCAGGGCGTCGTCCAGGCTGCCGCGAAAACCCGCGCCCAGTTCGGTCTCGCCGTGGCGCAGCAGGTCGATGACCAGGCTCATGCCGGGCGATCCGAAACGGCGGCTTCGGCGAAGGTGGCCATGCCGTTGTGCAGGTCACAGGCCAGGCGCAGGAGCGGCAAGGCGATGGCGGCGCCGCTGCCCTCGCCCAGGCGCAGGCCGAGGTCGAGCAGGGTTTGCGCCTGCAGCTCCGCCAGCACGGCCTGGTGGCCCGGCTCGGCGGAGCGGTGGGAGAACAGCAGCCAGTCGCGGCAGGCAGGGTTCATGCGCACGGCGCACAAGGCAGCCACGCTGCAGATGAAGCCATCCACCAGCACCGGGATGCCGCGCTGGGCGCAGCCGAGGTAGGCACCGGCCAGGGCCGCGACCTCGAAGCCGCCGAGGCGGCGCAGGCTTTCCAGCGGGCCATGGCAATGGGGGCTGTGCAGGGCCAGGGCGCGCTCGATCACCTCGGCCTTGTGCTGCACGCCCTTGTCGTCCAGCCCGGTGCCGGGGCCGACCAGTTGCGCCGCCGGGGTGCCCAGCAGCGCGCAGGCCAGGGCGCTGGCGGCGGTGGTGTTGCCGATGCCCATCTCGCCGCCGAGGTAGATGTCCGCGCCCGACTCCACCGCGCGCACGGCGCTGGCGCGGCCGGCCTCCAGGGCGGCCAGGCACTGGGCATCGCTCATCGCCGGCTCGCGGGCGAAGTTGGCGGTGCCGGCGCCCAGGCCCAGGTGCAGCACGCCGGGCAGCGTTTCCAGTGGCACGGCGGTGCCCAGGTCGACCAGCTCCAGGGTGGCGCCGAGGCTGTGGGCGAGCACGCTGATCGCCGCGCCGCCCCGCACGAAGTTGCGCAGCATCTCGCCGGTCACCGCCTGCGGGTAGGCGGAAACACCCTCCGCCACCACGCCGTGGTCGCCGGCGAACACGGCGAACCAGGGCCGCGCCACCTCGGGGCGATCACTGCCCTGCATCGAAGCGAGGGTGATGGCCAGGCCTTCCAGCTGGCCCAGGGCGCCTCGCGGCTTGGTCAACTGGTCCTGGCGGGCCTGGGCCTTGGTGCGGGCGACATGGTCCTGGGGCTGGCACTCGGCCAACCACCACGCGAGGGTGTTCATAGGGGCTCTCCCTTCAACAGCATGGGCAGGCCGGCGACGGTGAAGGTCACGCGGGTGCAGCGTTCGGCCAGGGCCTGGTGCAGCCAACCAGCTTCATCGACGTAGCGGCGGGTCAGTTCGCCCAGGGGCACGACCCCGAGGCCGGTTTCATTGCTCACCAGCAGCACCCGCCCCGGCAGCTCGCCGATGCAGGCCAGCAGGGCGTCACGCTCGGCGACCAGGCGTGCCTCGTCCTCCAGCATCAGCAGGTTGGTCAGCCACAGGGTCAGGCAGTCCACCAGCAGGCAGGTGCCGGGGGCCGCGTGCTCGCGCAGCACCCGGGCCAGTTCCACGGGCTCTTCCACCAGGCCCCAGTGGTCGGGGCGGCGGGCGCGGTGGCTGGCCACGCGGGCGCTCATCTCGCCGTCCAGCGGCTGGCTGGTGGCGATATAGGTGACGGCCAGGCCCGACTCGCCGGCGAGGCGTTCGGCCAGGCGGCTCTTGCCCGAACGGGCGCCGCCGAGGATCAGTTCAGCCATGGGTGGGCTCCAGGCCGCAGAGGCGGCGCAGCAGGTCGGTGTCCAGGTGGCGCTCGACCTGATCGGCCAGGCGCTCGATGTCGCGCTCGCGCAGCGCCGGGTAGTCCACGGCCTGCACCTCGGCGAGGCCGGCCCAGCGCAGCAGCGCGTCACGGGCCTCGGCCCCCTCGAACAGGCCGTGCAGGTAGGTGCCGAGCACCTGGCCGTCTTCGCTCATGGCGCCGTCGCAGCGGCCGTCGTCCAGTTGCACGGCGGGCCGCTCCAGGGCGGCGCCACGGCTGACCCCGGCGTGGATTTCATAGCCGGCCACCGCGGCGCCTTCCAGGCCCAGGCGGCCACGCACGTTGCGCAGCTGCTTCTCCGGCTCCAGCACCGTGTCGAAGGCCAGCAGGCCGAGCCCCGCGCTGCTGCCGGCGGGCCCTTCCAGGCCGTGGGGGTCGTCGATGCGCTCGCCGAGCATCTGCAGGCCGCCGCAGATCCCCAGCAGCTTGCCGCCGTAGCGCAGGTGGCGGGCGATGGCCGCGTCCCAGCCCTGGGTGCGGAGGAAGGCCAGGTCGGCGCGCACGCTCTTGGAGCCGGGCAGGATGACCAGGTCCGCCGGCGGCAACGCCTGCCCCGGGCCGACCAGGGTCAGCTGCACCTGGGGGTGCAGGCGCAGCGGGTCGAAATCGGTGTGGTTGCTGATGCGCGGCAGCACCGGCACCGCCACCTTCAGCGCCTCGCGGGGCTTGGCGTCCTGGCGGCGGTCGATGGCGTCCTCGGCCTCCAGGTGGAAGTCGGTGAGGTAGGGCAGCACCCCGATCACCGGCTTGCCGGTACGCGCCTCCAGCCAGTCGAGGCCCGGCTGCAACAGGGCGATGTCGCCGCGGAAGCGGTTGATCACGAAGCCCTTCACCCGCGCCTGCTCGCTCTCCGAGAGCAACGCCAGGGTGCCCACCAGATGGGCGAACACGCCGCCCCGATCGATGTCGGCGATGAGGATCACCGGGCAGTCCACCGCCTCGGCGAAGCCCATGTTGGCGATGTCGTTGGCGCGCAGGTTGATCTCCGCCGGCGAGCCCGCCCCTTCCACCATCACCACCTGGTAGCCGGCCTCCAGGCGCTGGTGGGAGGCCAGCACCGCCTGCATGGCGACCCTCTTGTAGTCGTGGTAGGCGACGGCGTTCATCGAGGTGACGGCGCGGCCGTGGATGATCACCTGGGCGCCGATGTCGGTATTGGGCTTGAGCAGCACCGGGTTCATGTCGGTGTGCGGCGCCAGCCCGCAGGCCTGGGCCTGCACCGCCTGGGCGCGGCCGATCTCGCCGCCGTCGGCGGTCACCGCGCTGTTGAGCGCCATGTTCTGCGGCTTGAACGGCACCACCGCCACGCCCTGGCGCTTGAGCCAGCGGCACAGCGCGGTCACCAGGGTGCTCTTGCCCGCATCGGAGGTGGTGCCCTGCACCATCAGCGTGGTCATGCGAGCTCCCGGGCGAAGCCGCTCAGCACGGTGTCCAGGCGCTGCCAGCCGGCCTCGTCGGGCGGCAGGCCGAAACGCAGGCTCGACGGGGTGAGGAACAGGCGGGTGAGGATGCCGTGGGCGGCGAGGTAGTCGTGCACCACCCCGGCATGGGGCATGGCCACCCACTGGAACAGCGCGCAGCCGCCGGTGGGTTGCAGGCCATGGCTGCCGAGCAGGCGGGCCAGGCGCTGGCCGTCCAGCAGCAGGCGCTCGCGCTGCCGGGCCTGGCCGTCGATGTCCTGCAGCAGGCCCTTGGCGATGGCCCGCGCGGGGCCGCTGACCGCCCAGGGGCCAAGCAGCTCTTCCATCTCATCGAGCAGCTCGGGGGCCGCGCAGGCAAAGCCCAGGCGCAACCCGGCGAGGCCGAAGAACTTGCCGAAGGACCGCAGCACGATGAGCCCGGGCAGGTGGCTGACCCGCGCCAGGCTCTGGTCGCCGGTGCAGTCCATGAAGGCTTCGTCCACCACCAGCCAGCCGCCCCGCTCGGCCAGGCGCGCATGCCAGTCCAGCAGCAGCTCCGGGGAGTAACGCTGGCCGGTGGGGTTGTTGGGGTTGACCACCACCAGCACATCGAGGCGGTCGATGGCCCGGCGCGCACCGGCCTCGCTGATCTCTTCCAGGCGATGGCCGACCCGGCGCCAGGCGGCGGCATGCTCGGCATAGCAAGGCGAGAGGATGCCCACCTGGGAAGTGCGACGCAGGCGTGGCAACGCCTGGATGGCGGCCTGGGAGCCGGCCACCGGCAGCAATGACGGGGCGCGGTAGTACTGGCGCGCGGCCTCTTCCAGGCCGTCGTCGCGCTCGGGCAGGCGCGCCCAGGCCGCAGCGGGCACATCAGGCAGGGCCCAGCCATAGGGGGCGATACCGGTGGACAAGTCGAGCCAGTCCGCCTCGGGAATGCGATAACGCTGCGCGGCGGCGCGCAGCCTGCCTCCATGCTCAAGCAAAGAGCCATCCTCCGATGATCAGAACGCCCACCCAGAGCATCACGCCCTGGCGCACCAGGTCCATGCCGCGGCCGATGTCCTCGGCGCGCGCGGGCTCGCCCTGCCCCAGGTGCGGGCGTTCGTGCAGCTCGCCGTGGTAAATGGCCGGCCCGCCCAGCTGCACGCCCAGCGCACCGGCGCCGGCGGCCATCACCGGGCCGGCGTTGGGGCTGTCCCAGAGCGGCGCCTGCGTGCGCCAGCAGTGCAACGCCAGCGCCGTCTTGCCGAGCAGCGCGTAGGTCAGCGCGACCAGGCGCGCGGGAATGAAATTGAGGA
Organism: Pseudomonas sp. 57B-090624; assembly: GCF_003234055.1. Taxonomy (NCBI): domain Bacteria; kingdom Pseudomonadati; phylum Pseudomonadota; class Gammaproteobacteria; order Pseudomonadales; family Pseudomonadaceae; genus Pseudomonas; species Pseudomonas sp. 57B-090624. Next base: position 20,926 of record NZ_QKRU01000032.1, on the reverse strand, counting down.
CATCGTCGATGCGTGCGGCAGCCCAGCCGAAGCGCTCGAAGCGCGCGTTGCGGTAGCCCCACATGGCGTCGAGGGTGTTGCTCAGGCGGTACAGCACCACGCCCGGCGCGCCGGCCACGGCGAACCAGAACAGCGCAGCGAACACCGCGTCGCTGCCGTTCTCCAGTACCGATTCGGTGGCGGCGCGGGCCACGGCGCTCTCGTCCAGCTCACGGGTCTCGCGGCTGACCATGTAGCCGACGCGGCGGCGCGCCTCGTCCAGATCGCCGCCCTGCAACGCCACGGCCACGGGCTCGGCGTGTTCGTTGAGGCTGCGCAGGCCGATGGCGGCATAGAGCGCGACCACGCCCACCAGGGTGCCGACCCAGGGCAGCTCGGACAGCCACCAGGCGGCCAGGGTCAGCGGCAGCACGGCGATCACCCAGGCGCTGACGCCATGGCTGCGCCAGCCACGGCCGCCGGGGTTGAAGCGCTGCTCCAGGCGCTTGGCCCAGTCACCGAAGGCCACCAGCGGGTGCCAGCGGCGCGGCTCGCCGAAGACGGCGTCCAGCACCACGGCGGCCAATGTCAGCATCCCCAGGCTCATTCCTTGTTTCCCCACTGGTTCTCGAACAGCAGTTCGGACAACGGACGCGGTTGCGCCCAGCCCTCCAGCGCCAGCATCGGCGCCGGGTAGAAGGCCTCGACCGGGCCCAGGCAAAGCACCGCCAGGGGCTTGCTGCCAGGCGGCATGCCGAGCAGGTCGGCCAGGGCCTGTGGGTCGAACAGCGAGACCCAGCCCAGGCCCAGGCCTTCGGCACGGGCGGCGAGCCAGAGATTCTGAATCGCGCAGGCCAGGGACGCCATATCCATTTCCGGCAGCGTGCGTCGGCCGAAGACATGCGCCTCGCGCCCGTCCATCAGCGCGGCGACCAGCAACTCGGCGCAGTCGCGGATGCCCTCGACCTTCAGCCGCATGAATTCGTCGGAGCGCTCGCCCAGGGCCTCGGCGGTGCGCACCCGCTCGGCCTCCACCAGGCCGTGGATGTCCTCGCGCAGCGCCGGCTGGGTGATGCGGATGAAGCGCCAGGGCTGCATCAGGCCGACGCTGGGCGCCTGGTGCGCCGCCTCCAGCAAGCGCGCGAGCAGCGCGGGGGCCACCTCGCCGCCGCTGAAGTGGCGCATGTCGCGACGCTCGGCGATGGCGCGGTAGACGGCGGCGCGTTCCTCGGAGCTGAAGGCGTTGTCGGTCATGGGCGCAGGAGCTCCGCCGCCGCAGCGGGATTGGACGGCAGGTAGAAGTGGATGTAGGACGCGGTGAGGCGGCCGACGCGGAACACCGCCTCGGCCACCGGCTTGTCGTTCGGGCAGGTGCCGCGCGCCAGGGGCTGCAGCGGCGAGTCGAGGCGCGAATGGTGGTAGGTGTGGCCGCGCAACGCACCGCCGGGCAGCTCGACCTCCTGCAGGGCCAGGGCCACCAGGCGCTTCTGCATCATCGCACTGCCGGGCAGCAGGCCGACCAGTTCGGCGTGCGCGCCCTCGGCGTCGGTCAACGCATCGAGCAGGTAGAGCATGCCGCCGCACTCGGCGAGCGTCGGCTTGCCGGCCTCATGGTGGGCACGGATCGCATCGGCCATGGCACGGTTTTCCGCCAGCGGCGCCAGGTGCAGCTCGGGGTAGCCGCCGGGCAGGTAGAGGCTGTCCACCTCGGGCAGGGTGGTGTCGGTCAGTGGCGAGAAGAACCGCAGTTCGGCACCGAGGGCACGCAGCAGGTCGAGGTTGGCCTGGTAGATGAAGGCGAATGAGGTGTCGCGGGCCACCCCGATGCGCACGCCTTCGAGCAGCGGTTGCAGCGCTTGGGCATGCGGCGCCTCGAATGCCACGGCCGGCGGCAGCTCCACCGAGGCGCTGGCGGCCAGGGCATCGGCGGCGGCGTCCAGGCGCGCGTCCAGGTCGGCCAGCTCCTCGGCCTGCACCAGCCCCAGGTGGCGGCTGGGCAGCTCCACCTCGGCGCTGCGCGGCAGGGAGCCGTACCAGCGGAGCCACGCCGGCAGGCTGTCGCGGATCAGATCGCTGTGACGCTGGCTGCCGACGCGGTTGCCGAGCACGCCGGAGAACGGCAGGCCCGGCTGGTAGGTGGCCAGGCCCACGGCCAGGGCACCGAAGGTCTGGGCCATGGCGGCGCCGTTGATCACCGCCATCACCGGCACGCCGAAGCAGCGGGCGAGGTCGGCGGCCGAGGGCGAGCCGTCGAACAGGCCCATCACCCCTTCGATGAGGATCAGGTCGGCCTCGGCGGCGGCCTCCCAGAGCAGGCGGCGGCTTTCCGCCTCGCCGATCATCCACAGGTCCAGCTGGTAGACCGGCGCGCCGGAGGCACGGGCGAGGATCATCGGGTCGAGGAAGTCCGGCCCGCACTTGAACACCCGCACGCGCTTGCCCTGGCGGGTGTGCAGGCGCGCCAGGGCGGCGGTGACGGTGGTCTTGCCCTGGCCGGACGCCGGCGCGGCGATCAGCAGGGCCGGGCAATGGCGCGTGGAGGTGCTCAGAATTCCACCCCTTTCTGCGCCTTCACCCCGGACTTGAAGGCGTGCTTGACCAGGCTCATCTCGGTGACGGTGTCGGCGGCGTCGATCAGGCCCTGGGGCGCGCCACGGCCGGTGGCGACCACGTGCTGCAGCTCGGGGCGCGATTCGATGTCGCGGAGCACGGTCTCCAGGTCCAGGTAGCCGTGCTTGAGGGCGATGTTCAGCTCGTCCAGCACCACCAGGCCGACCTGCGGGTCGTTGAGCAGCTGCGCCGCGACGGCCCAGGCCTGCTGCGCCTTCTCGATGTCGCGCTGGCGGTCCTGGGTGTCCCAGGTGTAGCCCTCGCCCATCACGTGGTAGGCGACCTCGTCGGGGAAGCGGCGGAAGAAGGCCTCCTCGCCGGTGGACATGCCGCCCTTGATGAACTGCACCACGCCCACCTTCACCCCATGCCCGAGGGCGCGGGCGACCATGCCGAAGGCCGAGCTGCTCTTGCCCTTGCCATTGCCGGTGTGCACCAGCAACAGGCCGTACTCGTCCTGGGCCTGGGCGATCTTCTCGTCGATCAGGGCTTTCTTGCGCTGCATGCGCGCCTTGTGGCGGGCATCGCGTTCGATGGATTCGCTCATGGGGGCTCCTGTCAGAGGGCTTGGTAGCGGACGCTGAAGAACACTGCCTGGCCGGGCTGGTTGTAGTCCAGCGCGGTTTCGTAGTCGGCATCCAGCAGGTTGGTGACCTTGGCCTGCAGGCGCCACTCCTCGTTCAGCCAGTATTCGCCGCGCAGGTCGAGGGTGGCGTAGCCGGCCACCTTGTTGCGGTTGGCCAGGTCGTCGTAGCTGCGGCCTTCGGCGTGCAGCGTGGCGCCCAGGCCGAAGCGGCCGATGCGCCGGTCCAGGTCGAGGTTGAAGCTCTGTTGCGGACGGCGCGGCAGCTCGTTGCCGGCATTGCTGCCGTGGTCGCGGTTCTCGGCGTCGAGGAAGGTGGCGTTGGCGTTCCAGTCCCAACCCAGCCACTGGCTGCCGAGCACCAGTTCGAGGCCGTCGATGCGGGCCTTGCCGATGTTGTTGGGGCCGCCGTACGGGCCGAGGGTGGAGTCGTAGGCGATCAGGTCGTCGACATGGGTGCGGTAGGCGTTGACCGACCAGTGGCCCCAGTCGTGCTGCCCGGTGAGCGCGGCCTCGAAGCTCTCGGAGGTTTCCGCGTCCAGGCCCGGGTTGCCATAGCCGGGGTAGTACAACTCGTTGAAGCTGGGCGCCTTGAAGGCGGTGCCGTAGCTGAGGCTGAAACGCAATTCATCGGTGAACGCGTAGCCCCAGGCGGCGCTGCCGGTGTCGTGGGTGCCGAACTGCTCGTTGTCGTCACGGCGTAGCGACAGCTGCCAGTCCTGCTGGCCGGCTTGACCCAGGTACTGGGCGAACCAGCCCTGGTTGCGGCGCGAGTCCTGCTCGAAGGCCGTGGAGCTGCTGACCTGGTCACGCTGCCAGTCGTAGCCCAGGGTCAGCACGTGGCCTTCGGCGAGGGTCAGGTCGTTGAGCCAGGAGGCGCTGTCGCGCTTGGAGTCGAAGCGGGCATCGAACAGGCCATCGGTGTGGCTGGTGGACTTGTCCTCGCTGCGACCGGCCCGCAGGGTGATGTTCCAGATGTCCTGGGGGCTGAAGCGCGCGCGGCCGCCGATCACTTCCTGGCGGTTGTCGGCGTTGGCGCCATGGCCGCCGAGGGGATGCAGGTAGCCACTGCTGTCGATGTCGTCGTAGTCGTTATGGGCCTTGGCACGCATCAGCGAGCCATCCAGCGTCAGCCCACCGAGTTGCACACCGGCGTTGAGGGTGCCGGACAGGTTGCGGTAGCCGTCGGCGTCGGGCTCGTAGTAATTGCTGCCCTGGCGGCGGGAGTTGATGCCGTCGCCGTCCTGGCTGCTGACGCCCAGGTTGTACCAGGCCTGCTCGTCGCCACCGGCCACCCCGGCGCTGCCTTGATAGGTGTCATGGGTGCCGTAGCCGGCGGAGAACCAGGGCTTGGCCGCGCCGTCGCCATGCCCCTTGCGGGTGAAGATCTGGATCACCCCGCCAATGGCTTCGGAGCCATAGAGGCTGGAGCGCGGGCCACGGACCACTTCGATGCGCTCGATCAGCTCCACCGGCAGGTCCTGGAAGGCCGTGAGCCCGGCGCTGACGGAGCCGACCTTGACGCCGTCGATCAGCACCAGCACGTGGTCGGACTCGCTGCCGCGCATGAACAGCGTGGTGTTCTTGCCGGGGCCGCCGTTGTTGCTGAGGGTCACGCCCGGCACCTTGCGCAGCAGCTCGGGCACGGAGCTCGCCTGGCTGCGCTCGATGGCCTCGCGGTCGAACACGGTGGTGGCGGCCAGGCTGGCGCGCACGGGCTGCTCGCTGCGGGTGGCGGTGACCACCTGCTCGCCAAGTTCGAGGGGGGCTGCGGCCAGCGGGGAAATGCACGAGATGCCGAGAACAGCCAGCAGCGCCGGCCTCGGGGAAGCGTTTCGGTTCAAGATCGATCTCCGTCGCGCCACCCGCGCGACCTTCTGGGGTGATGCATGGGCGATCCCATGCGCAGTCACACCAGGCCGGTCTCCGGGCTTGCGAGTGGAACCGTCGGTTCCCCGACCGCGCCTTCCCATGCCGGGGCACAGTGGCTGGATGCGGTGGATGACTCGCCTACCGTTGCGGGGGCAGCGCCGGATTCTTCGGAAGAATGGACCGGCTTCCCTGTTTCACCCCGGCGGCATGGCCGCGGGGCACCTGGTGCAAGGCGCGCAGCTTAGTGGCCGGGGTGGCCAGGGTCAATCGACGGGCGGCGGGCGGGAAATAGGTCGAACCGATGGCGGCGGAGCCACGTCCACTCAACAGGACCCACGCCATGAGGAGACCTCCATGATCCGCGAACGCTATGCCTGCTGCATCCAGGCCTGCAACGCCTGCGCCATCGCCTGCGAACACTGCGCTGCCGCCTGCCTGCGCGAGGAAGACGCCGGCCACATGGCGCTGTGCATCCGCACCGACCGCGACTGCGCCGACCTGTGCCGCCTCGCCGCCCTGCTGATGGCCCGCGACAGCCCCTTGGCCGACGAGGTCTGCCGCCTCTGCGCCATCGCCTGCCAGGCCTGCGCCGAGGCATGCGCCAAGCATGACCATGACCACTGCCAGGAATGCGCGCAGGCCTGCCAGCGCTGCGTGGTGGAATGCGAGGCGATGGCGAAGGCGGCTTGAGTCAGAGTACGTCCGGGCTGATCAGCTCCAGCCCGGGGAAATAATTGCGGTAACGCCGCACATCGCGCGTCAGCAGGGCGCAGCCTTCCACGGCGGCATGGGCGCCGATGAAGAAGTCAGCCAGCACCCCTTCCCTGACACCTCCCGCCCGGCGGTAGCGGTCGAAGGCCTTGCCGGCGAGGAAGAGCGCCGGGCGGGGCATTTCCAGCAGGTGCAGCTGCAGTTGTTCGACCGCCTCGTCGAGCGCCTCGAAGCGATCGAAGGTCAGCGCCAGCTCGGCATAGACCACCGCGTTGATCGCCAGCGCATGCACCCGGGACTGGGCACGCAATTGGCGGATCGACCAGTCGGCCCAATGCGGGTCATCCGCCAGGACGTCGATCAGCACATTGGTATCGACCAGAACCATCAGTCTTCGCCGCGCAGCAAGGCCATGAGTTCGTCAGTGCGCCAACGTCGCCCGGCCTTGCCGCGGGCGGCCTCGAAGCGGTCCGCTGCCTGGGGCTCAGGGTCGACGCGGTTGAGTACCACCTCGCCCTGCTGATTGACGCTGAATTCCACGGACATTCCCGGGTGCAGGCCCAGTGCGTCGCGGATCGGCTTGGGAATGGTGACTTGGCCCTTGCGGGTGAGTGTGGTCGGCATGGCAGAGCCCTCGGTATTACCGGAGGAATGACGGTAATACCTATGCCCTGCCGGGGCAACCGCGCGCGCTCAATGCCTCGGCTCGAACCCCGCCGGCTTGCCCGCCAGCCAGTCGACGAAGGTGCGCAGGCGCTCGTCGGCCATCAGCGCCTCGCGGCTGTTGTAGATCAGCGCCAGTTCCTTTTCGCTGAACAGGCGGTGGATCTGGTTGTGACAGGGACGGCAGACCCAGAGGGTGGCGGTGATGCGCTCGCTGCGGGCGAAGCGTTTCTGCACGTAGGTCTTGCCGTGCAGGGCCTTGGGGATCAGGTGGTGGCGGGTCAGGGGCGCGGCGCGCCGGCAGAGTTCGCAGGCGTTCGGCTGGGGCGGCAGGCGGATGGGCTCGGCCACGGGCTCAGCGCTTGCGGCAGAGGGTCAGCCCGTCGCCGATGGGCAGCAGCGAGAGGTCGATGCGGGCATCGGTCTTGAGCGCGCGGTTCAGGGCCTTGATGGCGCGGGTGTCGGCGCTGTCGGGGTTGGCCTCCAGTACGCGGCCGCTCCACAGCACGTTGTCGAACAACACCAGGCCGCCGCTGCGCACCAGGGCCAGGGCGTGTTCCAGGTAGGCGGGGTAGTTGGCCTTGTCGGCGTCGATGAAGATCAGGTCGAAGCCGCCGGCCTGCCCTTCGCGCTCCAGGCGACCGAGGGTCTCCAGGGCGGGGGCCAGGTGCAGGTCGATGCAGTCCTCGACGCCCGCCTCCTGCCAGTAGCGCCGGGCGACGGCGTTGTAGTCGCCGGGCAGGTCGCAGCAGAGGATGCGGCCGTCCGCCGGCATCGCCTCGGCCATCACCAGGGCGCTGTAGCCGGTGAAGGTGCCGATCTCGAGGATGCGCCGAGCGCCGGTGAGCCGCACCAGCATGGCCATGAACTGGCCCTGTTCGGGGGCGATCTGCCAGCGCGCGGTGGGCAGTTGCGCGGTCTCTTCGCGCAGGCGCGCCAGGAGCGGCGTCTCGCGCAGGGAGACGTCGATCAGGTAGCGGTAGAGGTCGTCGTCGAGGTTGAGCGTCCGGGTGGTCATGCAGCCTCTCAGGGCGTGCTCGCCAGGTGCGAGTCGAGCAGCACGCGCTTGGCGTTCAGGTAGCTTTTCTGCCAGTAGCTGTTGGACAGGCTGTCGAGGCGTACCGTTCCGCCGCTGGACGGCGCGTGGACGAAGCGCCCCTCGCCCACGTAGATGCCGGCGTGGCTGACCTGGCCGCCACCATTGGTGGCGAAGAACACCAGGTCGCCGCTCTGCAGGGCGTTCATGCCGATGGTCGGCACGCGCATGGCGATGAGCTCGCGGGTGGAACGCGGCAGGCTGATACCGGCGGCGTCGCGGTAGACGTAGCCGATCAGGCCGCTGCAGTCGAAGCCGCTGTCCGGGGTGTTGCCACCGTAGCGGTAGGGGGTGCCCACCAGGCCGAGGGCACGGAACAGCACGTCATCGGCCGCTGGTGAGGACGGCGCCTGGACCACGGGCGGGGTGTAGACGGGAGCGGGAGCCGGCGCATGGCTGGAGCAGGCACCGAGCAGGGCGAGCAGCGCGATGAGGGCGAGACGGTGCAAGGCGGGCATGGCAAGTCAGTCCTGACTTGAGGTTTGCTCGCTAATGTGCTGATACCGCTCGAATAATGCAAGCAAAAAGCCATCGCCGCTGCGCTTGGGCGGCAACCCGGGCCTATATAGAGGAAGGCGGAAACGAATCGGCCCGGAACAGGGTCCGGGCCGATGGGTGAATCAGGAACGCGATCAGCGGTGCATCGAGCCTTGCGCCGAGGCGTTCATCGATGGGGAAACCTGCGCCAGGACGCGCTTGGCTTCCATGTAGCTGGCGCTCCAGTAGCGGTCATCCAGGCTGTCGACCCGCACACCGCCGCTGCGATGGCTGGAGGAGTGGATGAACTGGTCGTCACCGATATAGATGCCGGCGTGGCTGACGCGGCCACGGCCACGGTTGTTGAAGAAGACGATGTCGCCCGGCTTCAGCTCGCTGCGCGCGATGACCGGCGCATCGAGGTTGATCATTTCGCGGGTGGAGCGCGGCAGCTGGATGCCCGCCTCTTCCTTGAACAGGTAGCCGACGAAGCCGCTGCAATCGAAACCGGTCTTCAGGGAACGGCCACCGAAGCGGTAGGGGGTGCCCACCAGCTCGAAGCCACGCTCCAGTACGTTGTCGGCGAGGGACGGCAGCTGGTAGGGCTCGTCGTCCATCATGTCCGCCATGTCCTGGACGCTCGGCTCTTCGATGGCGGCCTGGGGCTCCGGAGTGGCGGCTACTTGCGGCTTCGGCGAGACGCCGGCGCAAGCGGTGAGAAACAGTGCAAACGTGATAGGCACGAGGGGTGCGAAGCGACTGAGCATGGGCACGACCGTGTCGAAAATTATAAGAAGGCGCGAATATGCCCTCTATCGATCTAATTTGCAAATTTAATCGATCGAAATGTGACTCAGTAGTTCCTGCAAAACATCTAAGGCCTTTCCCTTCAGGTGTACGTCGACCGAGCGGGCGAGATCAGTGCTGGCGGGGTTGATTTCCGCCGTGAAGCCGCCTTGCTGGCAGGTGCGCATCACCGGTTCGATGATGTAGGGGAAGCTCGCCGTGGTGCCTACGGCCAGCACCGCATCGAAGCCCTTGCGCAGTTGCGCGTAGAGGGTGTCGATGGCCTTTTCGGGGAGCATTTCCTCGAACAGGACGACGGGAGGCCGGAGGATACCACCGCACACCGTGCATTTGGGAGGCAAAGGCCGTTCCAGGTGCTGCGACAGTTGGTCGCTCTCGGCGCCGCACGACTGGCAGAACAGCGGCGACAACTCGCCATGGATCTCGATCAGCCGCTCCGGCGGCGAGCCCGCCTGGCGGTGATAGCCGTCGATGTTCTGCGTCAGCACCCAGCATTCCGGCTTCAGCCGCTGCAATTGCGCGATGGCTGCGTGCCCGGCATTGGGGCGTGCGCCGAGGCAGGCGCGCCCGAGTTGGGCGAGGTACTTCCAGCACAGGGCCGGGTCCCGCCGCAGCATGGGGCCGGAGATGGCCTCCTCGATCGGGATGCCCTCCTCCGTCATGCCATTGTAGAGACCGCCGAGCCCTCGGTAGGTAGGCAGGCCGGAATCCGCAGAAAGGCCGGCCCCCGTGATGATGAGGATGCGTTCGGCCCGCTTCAGCTCAGCGGCGACCCGGGCGATGTCCGACGAATGCTCCATGGAAGCCTCCTGCCTCGCGAAACGGGATCAGTGGTTGACGGTATGGGCCAGCATCACCGAGAGCTGGCACAGCGGCCTGCCGCTTTCCTCGTGCCAGCGGTTGAAGGCGGCCTGCACCTGGGCGAGATCGCGCAGGCTGGTGGGCGCCTTGTCGATGATCTCCTGGGCCTTGAGCGCAGCGACCATGTCGTCGGTGGGGATGAAGGTGTCCTTGCCGACCATGCGCAGGAAGCGCGGCGCCGACAACCCGCCCAGCTGGCTGCCGTGCTTGGCCAGGTACTTCCACAGGCCGACGATATCGGCCACCGGCCAATCGGCGATCAGCGCACCAAAGCTGCCCTTCTCACGGCGCACGTCGAGGATGAACTGGGCGTTGCGCGGCACGCTCTTGAGCTTGCCCAGGTGGCGGATCAACCGCGCATCCTGCATCAGCCGCTCCAGGTGCTCGGCGCCCATCAGCACCACCTTCTCCGGGTCGAAGCCGAAGAACACCTCCTCGAAGGCCGGCCACTTGGCGTCCACCAGGCTGTGCTTGAGCCCGGCACGGAACACCCGCAGGGCCAGCAGCGACAGGTAGCGATCATCGGCCAGCTCGCGCAGCTCGGCATCGCTGCGCGGCTGCGGCAGGCGCGCCTCCAGGGCCTCGGCCGAGCCGAAGCGGTTGAGGCAATACTCGTGGAGCCAGCGGTAGTCACGCATAAAAAGGGCCTTGGCTAGAAAGCTTGAAGCTTGAAGCTTGAAGCTTGAAGCTTGAAACCTTCCGGCTTCCGGCTTCAGGCTCTCGGCTTCCAGCTCCGCTTCAGATATTGACGACGTCCAGGGTGCGCGGCGCGGCGCTTTCGTCGATGCGCAGATTGGCGAAGTCGAACAGGTTGCGATCGGCCAGTTGCGAGGGCACCACGTTCTGCAGGGCGCGAAACATGATCTCGGTACGGCCTGGCGATTTGCGCTCCCATTCCTGGAGCATCTCCTTGACCACCTGGCGCTGCAGGTTCTCCTGCGAGCCGCAGAGGTTGCACGGGATGATCGGGAATTCCTTGAGCTGCGAGTAGGCCTCGATATCGGCCTCGTTGCAGTACGCCAGCGGGCGGATCACCACGTTGCGGCCGTCATCGGCGCGCAGCTTCGGCGGCATGGCCTTGAGCGTGCCGCCGTAGAACATGTTGAGGAAGAAGGTTTCCAGGATGTCGTCGCGGTGGTGACCGAGGGCCATCTTGGTCGCGCCGATCTCGTCGGCGAAGGTGTAGAGCGTGCCCCGGCGCAGGCGCGAGCACAGCGAGCAGGTGGTCTTGCCTTCCGGGATCTTCTCCTTCACCACCGAATAGGTGTCCTTCTCGACGATGTGGTACTCGACGCCGATGGACTCCAGGTAGGCCGGCAGCACGTGCTCGGGGAAGCCCGGCTGCTTCTGGTCCATGTTCACGGCGACGATCTCGAACTTGATCGGCGCGACCTTCTGCAGGTACAGCAGGACGTCGAGCATGGTGTAGCTGTCCTTGCCGCCGGACAGGCAGACCATGACCTTGTCGCCGTCCTCGATCATGTTGAAGTCGGCGATGGCTTCGCCGGCGAGGCGACGGATGCGTTTCTGCAGTTTGTTCTGGTTGACCGAAAGGGTGCCCATGGTGCTCTGGAATCCGGGGAGGGGTGCGAAAAGCTGGCTATTTTACGCACAAAGCGCGCGCCACCCCAGCCCTCAGTTTCGCTGTGCTAGCCTGCGCCCGATGAACAGCGAACTAGACCCCTCCCTCGACCTCGTCGACCAATTGCTGGTGCTCCTGCGCCAGGCGCCGGACGGCATCGGCGAATTCGAGCTGATCCAGCGCCTCAAGGCCGGCCACTCCACCCACATCCCCCACCTGGATCTGGCCGACCGCCTGGTGCTGTTCCGTACCCATTTCCTGCTCTTCAACGCCCTCTATCTATTGCGCGACCGCCTCTGGGCCGAAGGCAGCGCCTTCCTCGCCATCAGCCCGCTGAGCATCCGCCTGCTGCCCTACGCAGCGGGCAGCGATGCGCTCACCGAGCACGACCCGCTGCGCACCTACTACCTGGACACCCGTCACCTGCGCGACACCACCGAGCGGGATGTCGAGAAGCTGCTCGCCAGCTTCTGGACGCGCATGCAGGGCGGGGACGAGAAGCTCGCCGCCCTGGAGCTGTTCGAGCTGGTCGAGGGCGACGAAGCGCTCGACCTCGGGGTGATCAAGCGCCGCTACCGCCAACTGGTGGGCCAGCATCATCCCGATCGCGGCGGCAGCACCGAGCGCATCCAGTCGATCAACAAGGCGATGGAAATACTTCAGCGCTATTACCGCTGAGCATTAAGTCTGATTTGCTCTAAAGCCACGGCAGGCGCGGGCCCCAGCCTGGACCTATACTGCGACACAAGGTCGCATGTGTCGGCCGAGCACCGGATGACGCTGGCTACGCGTACCCGGCGCTTCGCTGGGGGGCGACCTCATAATAATGAGGAGGTGTTCAGAATGATCCACCACGTTTGGGGGCTCTTCACCCATCCCGATCAGGAATGGCAGGAAATCCGTGGCGAGGAAGAAAGCATCAGCCACATGTACCTGACCCATATCCTGGTACTCGCTGCCATTCCCGTAGTGTCCGCCTATATAGGCACCACCCAGGTCGGCTGGGCCATCGGCAAGGGCGATCCGGTCATGCTCACGCAGTCCAGCGCGATGCAGATGACCATCCTCTCCTACCTCGCCATGCTCGCCGGCGTCGCCGTGATGGGCGCCTTCATCCACTGGATGGCGCGCACCTACGATGCCTCGCCGAGCTTCACCGAATGCGTCGTGTTCGCCGCGTACTGCGCCACCCCGCTGTTCATCGGCGGCCTCGCGGCGCTCTACCCGCACCTCTGGCTCGGCATGATCATCGGCACGGCGGCCATCTGCTACACGGTCTATCTGCTCTATGTGGGCATTCCGACCTTCATGAACATCCCCACGGACGAAGGCTTCCTGTTCTCCAGCTCGGTGCTGGCTGTGGGCCTGGTGGTGCTGGTGGCGATGATCGCCGCCTCGGTCATCCTCTGGGGCATGGGTGTGGGGCCGGTGTACATCCGCTGATCCCTTCAACCGCAGGACGGAGGCCGCCCCAGGGGCGGCCTCTTCGTTTGCCGGTCGGCCAAATAGTTGAAACCCTCCCCTCCCCTCCCCGGCCCTCTAACTCCTTGAGCCCCCTGCGACAGCGCCCGTGCGCCCAAGGAGAACAGCCATGGCCCCGCATCTATTGACCCTCTTCACCCAGCCGGAACGCGCCTGGCAGGAAATCCGCCAGGACGAGACGCGCAACAGCCTGCATTACCTGGTGCACCTCCTGCTGCTATCGACCATCCCGGCGCTCAGTCTCTACATGGGCACCACCGTGGTCGGCTGGAGCCTGGCCGAGGACGAGGTGGTGCGGCTCGCCTCCGGCAGCGCCCTGCAACTGAGCGTCGCCCTGTACCTCGCCACCGTGTTCGGCGTCCTGCTGATGGGCGGCTTCGTGCGCTGGATGGCGCGCGCCTTCGAGACCCGCCCCGGCTTCAACGAATGCGTGGGCTTCATCGCCTATACCGCCACCCCGCTGTTCATCGCCGGAATCGCCGGCCTCTACCCCAGCCGCTGGCTGGCGGTGGCCGTGCTGCTGCTCGCCGGTGCCTACTCGACCTTCCTGCTGTTCGTCGGAGTCCCGGTGTTCATGCGCCTGAAACAGGAACAGAGCTTCCTCTACGCCTCGTCCATCTGGGCGGTGGGGCTGCTGGTGATGGCCAACGTGCTGGTGTCGGTGATCCTGCACTGGCACCTGTACCTGACGCCGGAATACGTCTAGTACGGCGCGTGACGACCGCTCGGCAGGAGAACGATTCGACCGGTGGCAGCTTTGCGGCATAATCGCGGGCCCTGGAGTGCCCTCTATGCCCGAGCTGCTACACGCGCGCGTCGAAGCCTGCTACCAGCAGGCGGAAGCTTTTTTCCAACGCCGGTTCCCCCGCCCCGAAGTCAGCTTCAAGTTGCGGGGCCAGAAGGCCGGCGTCGCCCACCTGGATGAGAACAAGCTGCGTTTCAACCCGCAGCTGTATCGCGAGAACCAGGAAGATTTCCTCAAGCAGACCGTTGCCCACGAAGTGGCGCACCTGGTCGCCCACCAGTTGTTCGGCCACCGTATCCAGCCCCACGGCGAGGAGTGGCAACTGATCATGCGCGGCGTCTACGAGCTGCCGCCCAACCGCTGCCACAGCTATGACGTGAAGCGGCGCAAGGTCACCCGCTACCTCTACCGCTGCGCCTGCCCGGACGGCGACTACCCCTTCTCCTCCCAGCGCCACGCCCTGGTGGCACGCGGGCGCCGCTACTACTGCCGGCGCTGCAAGGTGACCCTGGTGTTCAGTGGGGAACAGCGGCAAGAGTAAGGGCGGAACCTCGGGCAGGAGCCCGTAGGGCGGGTGCAACCCGCCGATGCACAGGTCCGCTTGAAGCTTGAAGCTTGAAGCTTGAAGCCTCTTTATCCCGTCACCTTGCCGGCTTTCAGCGCGGCGATCTGCTCGGCGGTATAGCCCAGTTCCGCCAGCACCTCGGCGGTGTGGGCGCCCACGGCGACGCCCACATGGCGCGGCGCCGGCAGGCCGGTGGAGAACTTGATCGGGCAGGCGATCTGCCGTTGCGCCGGCAGCCCCTCGCGCGGCACCTCGGTGACAAGGCCCCGCGCCTCGATCTGCGGGTGCCGCACCGCCTCGGAAAGCGGCAGCATCGGCTCAACACAGGCATCCAGCGCAGCGAACAGCTCGCGCCATTCGGCGAAGTCGCGTTTCTCGAACTCGATCTCGATGGTGCGCTTGAGCTCGCGCTGGTCCTCCGGCTTGGGCGACAGCCCGCGGGCAGCCAGCTCCGGCCGGCCGATGGCGGCGCAGAACTGTTGCATGAATTGCGGCTCCAGGCTGCCCACCGAGAACCAGCGGCCATCGCGGGTGCGGTAGTAGTCATAGAAGCTGCCGCCGTTGAGCGCCTGGTTCTCCATGTCCGGCTCCACGCCCGCACCGAGGTAACCGGCGCCGGCCATGCCGTGCAGGCTGAAGGCGCAGTCGGTCATGCTCACGTCCACGTGCTGCCCCTCCCCCGTCGCCTGGCGCTGGATCACCGCCGCCAGCAGGCCCATCACCCCGTGCAGCGAGCCGCCGGCGATATCCGCCAGCTGCACGCCCAGGGGCAGCGGGCCGCTCTCCTGGCGCCCGGTGTAGCTGGCGATGCCGGCCACGGCCAGGTAGTTGATGTCATGGCCGGCACGGTCGCGATAGGGCCCGGTCTGGCCGTAGCCGGTGATGGAGACATAGATCAGCCTGGGGTTGATCGCCTTCAGCGCCTCGTAGCCCACGCCGAGCTTGTCCATCACCCCGGGGCGGAACTGCTCCAGCACGATGTCGTACTCGGCCACCAGCTGGCGCACCACCTCCACCGCCTCGGGGCGCTTGAGGTCGAGGGCGATGCTGCGCTTGTTGCGGTTCAGGTAGGCGTGGCTGGTGGAGGTGCCGCCGTCATGGGGCGGCAGCACACGCACCAGGTCCATGCGGCTGGGGGATTCGACACGCAGCACCTCCGCGCCCATGTCGGCCAGCAGCAGCGAGGCGAAAGGCCCCGGAAGCAGGGTGGAGAAATCGAGGATCTTCAGCGAAGCGAGCGGGCCTTTCATGGCGACTCCATAGCGGTTCGGTTCATTCCCAATGCAGCGGCTGGCGTGCGTCCAGGCACGCGGCGACTGCGGCGAAGCGTTGTTCCAGCACGTTGCGGCGGATCTTCATGGTCGGCGTCATGCAGCCGTTATCCACCGTCCAGCTCTCGCGCACCAGCACGAAATGGCTGATGCGCTCATGGGGCAGCAGCTGGGCATTGAGCACCTGCAGGCTCGCCGTCAGCTCGGCTTCCACCTTGCCGCGCGGCTCGGCGCGGGCCGCCGGGCTGAGCTCGATCAACGCCAGCGGCTGGTCCAGGCCGTTGCCCATCAGGCACACCTGCTCGACCCAGAGGTTCTTGGCGATCTCGCCCTCGATGGGTGCCGGCGCCACGTACTTGCCCTTGCTGGTCTTGAAGATGTCCTTCACCCGCCCGGTGATGCGCAGGTAGCCATCGGCATCGATCTCGCCCTTGTCGCCGGTGTGCAGCCAGCCGGCCTGCAGCGCGTCGGCGGTCTTCTCCGGTTCCAGGTAATAGCCGGCCATCAGCGCCCGGCTGCGGTAGAGGATCTCGCCGTTCTCGGCGATGCGCACCTCGTTGTCCGGCATCACCCGCCCGACGCTGCCGAAGCGCACCTGGCCGGGCCGGTTGAAGTTGCCGTAGGCGAAGTTCTCGGTCATGCCGTAGCCCTCGCAGAGGGTCAGGCCGATGCGCCGGTACCATTCCAGCAGCGCCACCGGGATCGGCGCCGCGCCGCTGACCAGCACCCGCGCGCGGTCCAGACCCAGCCCCTGGCGGATCTTGCGCGCCACCAGCGCGCCCAGCAGCGGGATGCGCAGCAGGCGGTCGAGCCTCGCCTGGGGCAGCTTCTCCAGCACGCCCTGCTGGAAGCGCGTCCACAGGCGCGGCACGGAGAAGAACACCGTCGGCCGCACCCGCTTGAGGTCGGCGGCGAAGGTCTCCAGGGATTCGACGAAGGCGATGGCGCCCCCGCAATACAGGCTGTTGGTTTCCACCAGGAAGCGCTCGGCGGCATGGGACAGCGGCAGGTAGGAGAAGAACTGCTCGCGCTCGTCCAGCCCCATCTCCGCCACCGAGCGGCTGGAGGCGAAGGCGAAGGCCTCGGCATGCTGCATCACGCCCTTGGGCTGCCCGGTGGTGCCAGAGGTGTAGAGGATGCTGAGCAAATCGTCCGGGCGCTGCACATGCCCGTCGCGCAACGGCTCGTGGGCGGCCAGCAGCGCGTGCCAGGGGTGCTGCGCGCCCAGGGTCGGGTACGGCATGGCGATGCGGATGACCTCGGCGGGAATGCCGGCCTCGAACTTCCCGGCCTCGTCGAGCTTGCCGAGGATGATCGCCTTGCACGCCGAGTGGCGCAGCACGTAGTCGATGCTCTCCACCGACTGCAACGGGTACAGCGGCACGCTGACCAGGCCCGCGAGCATGATCGCCAGGTCGCTGATGATCCACTCGGCGCAGTTCTTCGCCAGGATCGCCACCCGGTCGCCAGGCGCGCAGCCCAATGCCCGCAAGGCGCTGGCCAGGCGCCGGGCCTGGTCGTCGGCCTGACGCCAGGTCAGGTCATGCCACTGGCGCTCCACCGGCTGGCTGAGCCAGACACGGTCCGGCGAGGTGGCCACCCAATGGGCGAGCCGCTGCAACGGCAGTTGGTCGGTCATCCTTCAACCCTCCTTGTTGTTCTTGTAGTGATCGGAGCGTCTCGCGGCCGGGGGAACACAGGCGCCCGGCCCCACCGTCACCCTCGCGAACGCGAGGGCCCACCGCACGGCCTCACAGCCGGAACACCCGGCGGGCGTTACCCTGGAGGAACTTCGCCTCGATCTCCGCCGGCAGCGCCAGCTCCTTCACCTGGGTCATGCAGCGCTCAAGGGACAGCTGCGGGAAGTTGCTGCCGAACAGCACCTTGTCCTGGCCGTAGCTGCGCATGAACTGCAGCAGCGCCTGGGGGTAGTAGCGCGGCAGGTAGGCGGAGGTGTCGATGTAGATGTTGTCGTGCTTCCAGGCCAGGCCGATCATCTCCTCGGTCCAGGGATGGCCGATGTGCCCGGCGACGATGCGCAGTTCGGGGAAATCCAGCGCCACCTCGTCCAGGTAAGGCACCGGACGCCCCGTCTCCGAGGGCATCAGCGGGCCGGTGTGGCCCACCTGGGTGCAGAAGGGGATGTCCAACTCGATGCACTTCACATAGAGCGGGTAATAGAGCCGGTGGTTGGGCGGCAGCTTCCACAGCCAGGGCACCACGCGCAGCGCCTTGCAGCCCAGCTCCAGCACCGCCCGTTCCAGCTCGCGCACCGCCGCCAGGGGTTTGCCGAGGTCCACCGTGGCGACCCCGACGAAACGCTCGGGGAAGGCGCGGGTGTACTCGGCCACCAGGTCGTTGTCGAACACCCAGCGCTCCGGCCGGCACCAGGCGGCGAGCATGAGCTTCTCCACGCCCGCGCGGTCCATCTCCGCCACCGTCTGCTCGGGCGTCAGCGGCTGGTCGAGCAAGTGCGCGGAACCGGATTTCTCGAACAGCCGGACCACCTCCGGCAACAGCTCGCGGGCGCGGCCGTTGGCAGGTTGGGCCCAGGCGTCGATGGCGCCCAGCGGTGCATTCATGGCAGTGGCCTCCTGATGTCTACACAGTGGCTGAACTCTAGCCCGGCCCGGGGCGCCGGGCCGGGGTTCAGAGCTTCATGCCGCGGCTGATGATCTCCTTCATGATCTCCGAGGTGCCGGCGAAGATGCGCTGGATGCGCGCGTTCGCGTACATCTTGCAGATCGGGTATTCCCACATGTAGCCCCAGCCGCCGTGCAGCTGCACGCCCTCGTCCACCACCTTGCACAGCAGCTCGGTGGTGAACAGCTTGGCCTCGGCGGCCACCTCGGGGGTGAGTTTCTTCTGGTTGTGATCCATCACGCAGCGGTCGGTGAAGACCTGGGCGACGTCGATCTGGGTGCGCATCTCGGCCAGCTTGAAGCGGGTGTTCTGGAAGTGCGAGACGGGCCGGTCGAAGGCCTTGCGCTCCTTCACGTAGTCGATGGTGGCCTGCAATGCCGCCTCGGCCCCGGCCACCGCGCCGCAGGCGTTGGTCAGGCGCTCCTGGGCGAGCATGTTCATCAGGTAGAAGAAGCCGCCCTTGGCATCGCCCAGCAGGTTCTCCTTGGGCACCTTGACGTTGTTGAAGAACAGCTCGGCGGTGTCCTGGCTCTTCATGCCCAGCTTCTTCAGGTTGCGCCCGCGCTCGAAGCCGAGCATGTCGCGCTCCACCAGGAACAGGCCCATGGCGTGCTTGTTGGCCGGGTCGGTCTTGGCCGCGACTATCACCACATCCGCCAGCAGGCCGTTGGAGATGAACACCTTGGAGCCGTTCAGCTCGTAGTGATCGCCCTTGTCCACGGCGGTGGTGCGCATGCCGGCGAGGTCGGAGCCGGCGGAAGGCTCGGTCATGGCCACCGCGAGGATGATCTCCCCGCTGATGATCCCCGGCAAAAAGCGCGCCTTCTGCTCGGCGTTGCCGTATTCGGCGATGTAGGGGCCGCACAGCGCCGAATGCAGCGGGATCATGAAGCCCGGCTCGTTGATGCGGGCCAGCTCCTCGCACATGATCTGCTCGTAGCGGAAGTCCTTGAGCCCGGCGCCGCCGTACTCCTCGTCCGCCCAGGGCAGCAAAAAGCCCATCTCGCCAGCCTTGCGCCACACGGCGCGGTCCACCACGCCCGCCTCTTCCCAGGCCTCCTGGTGCGGCACCACTTCCTTCTGCAGGAAGGCGCGGAACGCGTCGCGGAACAGGTTGTGTTCGGTTTCGAAATGGATGCGCTGCATGCGGAGGGTCTCCCTGGAAAAAAACGTTCCGCAGGGTAGGCGGCGCCCGCCCGCACGCTCAATGACGCAAGCGCTCAGGGTCGATTGACCCATGTGCTCAGCACAGCTTCAGGGGGCTCCTGCATGCGCGGGAGCGATGGGAATGCAAAACGCTCGCGGTACCTCGTCATCCCCGCGAACGCGGGGACCCACTAAAAGCCGCCCATAAAAAAGCCCGTCACGAGACGGGCCTGGAAAATCTCCTCCCCGTGGGGAGGGAGGAGAGAATTGCAGGGTTCAGACGCGCTGGGCTTCTACCTGTGGCGCGGCATTGCCGGCCAGTTCGCGGTCCAGGGTGTCGGTGTCCAGCTGCTTGCACCACTTGGCGACGACCAGGGTCGCCACGCCGTTGCCGACCAGGTTGGTCAGGGCGCGGGCTTCGGACATGAAGCGGTCGATGCCGAGGATCAGCGCCAGGCCCGCGACGGGCAGGTGGCCGACGGCGGAGAGGGTGGCGGCCAGGACGATGAAGCCGCTACCGGTGACGCCGGCGGCACCCTTGGAGGCGATAAGCAGCACCAGCAGCAGGGTGATCTGGTGGGTGATGTCCATCGGCGTGTCGGTGGCCTGGGCGATGAACACCGCGGCCATGGTCAGGTAGATGGAGGTGCCGTCGAGGTTGAAGGAATAACCGGTGGGGATCACCAGGCCGACGACCGACTTGTTGGCACCGAGTTTTTCCATCTTGGCGATCATGCGCGGCAGGGCGGACTCGGAGGACGAGGTGCCCAGCACGATCAGCAGTTCCTCGCGGATGTACTTGATGAACTTGAGGATGCTGAAGCCATGGGCGCGGGCGATGCCGCCCAGCACGATCAGCACGAACAGCAGGCAGGTGATGTAGAAGCACAGCATCAGCTGGCCGAGCTGCACCAACGAGCCCACGCCGTAGGCGCCGATGGTGAAGGCCATGGCACCGAAGGCACCGATGGGCGCGACCTTCATGATCACGTTGATGATGTTGAACATCACCTGGGAGATGCGCTCGATGAATTCGAACACCGGACGGCCGTAGTCACCCATGCGGTGCAGCGCGTAGCCGAACAGCACGGAGAAGAACAGCACCTGGAGGATGTCGCCATTGGCGAAGGCGCCGACCACGGTGCCCGGAATGACGTTCATCAGGAAGTCGATGGTGGACTGCTTCTCGCCGGCCGCCGCGTAGGCCGCGATGCCCTTGGTGTCCAGGGTGGTGGGGTCGACGTGCATGCCGACGCCAGGCTGTACCACGTTGACCACGACCAGGCCGATCAGCAGCGCGAGGGTGGAGACGATCTCGAAATACAGCAGCGCGTAGCCACCGGTCTTGCCGACGGCCTTCATGCTCTGCATACCGGCGATGCCGGTGACCACGGTGCAGAAGATGATCGGCGCGATGGCCATCTTGATCAGCTTGACGAAGCTGTCGCCCAGCGGCTTCAGGGCGACGCCGGTCTGCGGGTAGAAGTGGCCGACCAGGATGCCGATGGCGATGGCCACCAGAACCTGGAAATAAAGGCTTTTGTAGAGGGGTTGACGGGTCATGGCAGGTCCTCTCGGGTGGTGCGGGGCCTGATTCCGTACAGAGGCGCACCACCGGTCTCAATCACCTCCCTTGCTGGGAGACTTTGTTGTTCTGCGATCCAAACCAATGGATGGCGGTGCTCCTATCGCAAGGGCTGTGCCAACCGGAGCGGATCGCGCAACGCTTAGTGCGCCGTGGCCTACAGAAATCACCGGGGGCCTGTAGGACAATTCTTCAGGCGGATTCCCGCCAACGCGCCAGGGGGATTCCCGCCACGCCCACCCCTTGTC
>NZ_QKRU01000031.1:0-73258 GCF_003234055.1 Pseudomonas sp. 57B-090624 | reverse complement strand
GGGGTGGGTATTGGGCGAGGACCTTGGCGACGGTCTCGCGGATCGCGGCTTCGCGTTCGGCCGGGGTCGGCGGATCGGTACGCATGATCTGCCCGGCGCTGCCACGCCAGACCAGCTTGCCGTCCTTGCCGTCATAGAGGTCGACCTGGATCGTGGCGACCTTGTAGTCGTAGGTGCGGGTCTCGGTCATCGCCGGGCCGCCCCAGTAGTTGCCCCAGTAACCCCCCCAGTAGCCGCCGTAGCCGGTGGTCACCTGCTGCTGGCGATCGTCGACGATCAGCCAGCTCTGCACCTTGAGGTCCCCGCTCGCGCCATGGGCGGCGGGACGCAGGCCGCGCTGGTCGAGCTGCTGGGCCACGGCCTCGCGGATGCGCTGCTCGGTCAGGTCGCTCTTGATGCGCGGGTCGTCGGGGCTGTATTGCAGCGCGGGCTCCTTCCAGCTCCAGCTGCGGTAGGCGGCGAAGTCGCGGTTGCGGTCGTAGTCGCGGTTGATCTCGTAGCTCTGGCAGGCGGCCAGGAGCAGGAGGGTGGAAGCGATGAACAGACGGCGGAACATGGTTGGATCTCCTCTGCCGGAATCACTATCCAAGCGCAAGCCAGAGCGGCCGGCAAGAAGATTTCGTGCAAGCCGGCAATGGCGTGCATGTGGATCGTGACGGCGTGCGGCGGTTCCGCTTTTCGGGCCGCGAAGCGGGGGGCGCGTCGCCGTGAGGGCTCAGCGCGGCGGGTAGTTTTCCAGGGCTTCCCTGATGGCTTCGCGCAGCGCGCTGGTGCGGTCGCTGCGGCTGCCGCTGGCGTCGCTCTCGGCGCTGCCGCTCCACACCGGCTGGTTGTCGCGGGCGTCGTAGAACTCCAGGTAGACCACCGCCACTTCCTGCTCGTAGGTGCGCACCAGGGGCACGGTGGCCCAGGCGCCGTACTGGTCGCGGTAGGGGCCGTTGCCGTAGTAGGCGCCGCTGGAGTCGTCGTACTGGCGCAGGCGCTTCTCGAACCGCAGGCTGGCCGCGACCTTGAGGTCGGCGGCGACGGGCTCGCGGGATTGGCGCAGGCCGTGCTGGTCCAGCCCGGCGTTGACGATGTCGACCATCTGCTCCGGCGTCGCCCAGCTGTTGCCGGCGGGCAGGCGGCCATTGAGCCAGGTCCAGTTGCGGTAGCGGCCGAAGTCGCGCGGCGGTGCCGGGTAGGCGGAGCGGTCGAAGGTGGTGGCCGCTTCCGGCGGGGCCGGCGGCATCGGCCTGGATTCGGCCTTGTAGGGGTTGGGGCTCTGGCAGGCGGCGAGGGCCAGCAGGGCGAGGGCGGCAAGGGCGTTGCGGGCAGCAGGGGCAGTGCGTTTCATGGGGCCTCCGTCGAGGCGAGCCCGTGGGGGCTCTCTTATTGGGGTCTGCAGATCCAGTGCAGGTACCGTCCCAGCCCCATGAAGCTCGGGTGACGACGGTGGGCCAGCTCCATTTCCAGGAGGTCGACCAGCTCGGCCTTGGCCTGGAATTCACTCGGCATGTAGTCATGGAAGACCCGCACGCCGCTCCGGGTTTCGACCTGCCACAGGCCGTCGAGTTGCCCGGCCAGCTCCCGTGGGTCCAGCGGTTGCTGCGGGGTCAGGCTCTGGCCTTCGCCGGCGAAGCGGTTGCGCCGGAGCTTGCGGAAATGGCCCTTGAGCAGGTTGCGGTAGATCAGCGCATCCCGATTGTAGAACGCCAGGGACAACCAGCCGCCCGGCGCCGTCAGCTGGTGCAGCACGGGGAGGATGGCGTGGGGCTCGGCGAGCCATTCCAGCACGGCGTGGCAGAGCACCAGGTCGTAGGGCTCGGTGAGCTGGCCGAGCAGGTCCTGCCAGGGCGCCTGGATGAAGGTGGCCTCGACGCCGGCCTCGGCGAAGCGCGCGCGGGCGCCTTCGAGCATGGGGTCGGCGGGTTCGGCGAGGGTCACCTGGTGGCCGCGCTGTGCCAGCCACAGGCTCATGTGGCCGAGGCCGGCGCCGACGTCGAGCACCCGCAGCGGGCGCTCGGGCAGGGCCTCGGCGAGGTCGGCCTGGAGCACCGCCAGGCGGATGGCGCCCTTGGCGCCGCCGTAGATCTTCTCGGCGAAGCGCGTGGCGAGTTCGTCGAAGTGGCGGTCGTCGGGGGTCGGTGCGCTCATCGGACGAAGCGCCTCTCGCTGTCGGCCAGCTTGGCGCGGACCGCCTGCTCCATGTCGATGCCCAGTTCGCTGCACATCAGCAGCAGGTAGAGGACGATGTCGCCCACTTCCTGGCCGGCGTGTTCGAGCGTGTCGGCGGGCAGCTGGCGGGACTGGTCCTCGCTCAGCCACTGGAAGATCTCCACCAGCTCGGCCATCTCGACGCTGGCGGCCATGGCCAGGTTCTTCGGGCTGTGGAATGGCCGCCAATCGTTGTGGTCACGGATGGCGTGCAGGCGTTGGGTCAGTTCTGCGAGGTTCATGCGGCTCTCCTGGAGCCGCATAGCTTGGTGCGGCGGCTGGCGCCGCGCAAGCGTCGGCCGTCAGCCCTGCAGCGGGCCCCAGCTGCCGGCCATGTGCGGCAGGTCGTCCTTGCCGCGCAGGGCGAACTGGCCCTCGGTGGCAGGCGCGCTGGCCAGCAGGCGCACCTCGGCGGGCAGCAGCACCGGCTTCTGGAAGCGCACCTCCACTTCGTAGCCGGCATCGGGCAGGCGCGGGGCGAGGGCGGCCAGGGTGCGCGCCTTGTTCCACAGGCCGTGGGCGATGGCGCGGGGGAAGCCGAACAGCTTGGCGGTGGGCGCCGAGAGGTGGATCGGGTTGTAGTCGCCGGCGACCTTGGCATAGCGCCGGCCGATGTCCGCCGGGGCGCGCCAGTGGTCGATCTCCTCCAGCGCCAGGGCCTCGCTTTCCGCGCGCTCGGGGGCATTGCCGTCCAGGCGCATGCCGCGGAAGAGGATGCGGCTGTCGCCTTCCCAGAGCAGGCCGAGCTGGTCTTCCAGGCGGGTGATCAGGCTGAAGGTCACGCCCTTGTCATGGGGGCGCAGGCCCTCCACCGCGACGCTGACGCGGAAGGGCCCGAGGCCGCCGAGTGTGCGCAATACGCGGATACGATTCTCCAGGTGCACCAGGCCCAGCAGCGGGAAGGGGAAGCGCTTGTCGGTGAGCAGCTGCATCTGCAGCGGGAACGCGAGGATGTGCGGGTAGGTGGGCGGCAGCTGGCCGTTGTCCTTGAAGCCGCAGACCTGCCGGTAGCGCGCCAGGTGCCGGGCGTCCACGTCCACCTGGCTGCGCAGGCCGAGGTCCGGCAGGGTGCGGCCGGTGGTGCCTCGGCGCAGGGCCGCGCGGGCGAACAGGCCGGGCAGGGCGGGGGGGGCAGGCAGGTCGAGCCAGTCGGTGGCCATGGGCAGTCTCCTCGTTGCGGACCGGTGCAGCTTAGCCGCCCGCAGGCGGGGTGCATTGGCCGTGGGGCAGGGGGCGCTGGCAGGCGAGTCAATCCGTCTGCAATCGCTATCCGCGCCTTGAGCGGGGGGCCTGAAGATGCATAAGATGGCCCCCGCCCCGCATAACAAGAACATTCCGAAAATGATGCGTGATCTGACCGACGACGTGGCGCTGATGCGCCCGGTGATCGACGCCCTGCGAGCCAGCGGTGCCGACCCTGACAAGGTGCTGGTGCGTGTCGGCCTGCCGCCGGGCGGGCTGCCCGCCGGCCGCTTCCCCCATGCGGCGCAGACCCAGTTCTGGAAGGCCGCCGCCGAGGAGTGCGCCGAGGAGCACGTCGGCCTGCACCTGGCCGGGCACCTGCCGGCCTTCCACGGGCTGCTGCTCGAATACCTCTTCCTCTCCAGCGAGACCTTCGGCGAAGGCCTGCGCCACGCCCTGCGCTACGTGCGCCTGCTGTCCGACACCCTCAACGCGCGCCTGGAGGTCGAGGGCGAGCGCGCCGTGCTTTCCCTCGGCCAGGACGCCAGCATCAACCGCCATTTCCCGGAGATGCTCGCCGGCGCGGTGATCCGCCTGTTCGATGCCCTCACCGAGGGTGATTTCAAGGCCTGCGAAGTGCAGCTGATGCACACCGAGGGCGCGGCCGCCGAGCGCTACCTGACGGTGTACGGCTGCCCCGCGCGCCTGGGCGCCGAGCGCTACGCGCTGGTGTTCGACGCCGCGGTGCTGGACAAACCCTCGCGCCACGCCGCCCCGGAACTGCTGCGCATGCACGAATCCCTGGCCCGCCGCCAACTGGCCGAAGTGGAGCGCCTGGACCTGGTGCGCAAGGTGCGCGAGCTGATCGGCGAACTGCTGGTGGACGGCGGCGCGACCCTGGAGCAGGTCGCCGCGCGCCTGAACATGCCCGCCCGCCGCCTGCGCGAACGCCTGGCCATGGCCGGCGTGCGCTTCAACGACCTGGTCACCGACTACCGCTGCCGCCTGGCCAAGGAACTGTTGCTCAAGACCGACGAGCGCATCGAAGTGATAGTCGAGCGCACCGGCTTCTCCGAACCGAGCACCTTCTACCGTGCGTTCAAACGCTGGGTGGGGGAGACGCCGGTGGAGTTTCGGCGGAGAGGGAAGCCGGCGGGGAACTAGCTGGAAGTCAGGAGCCTGAAGCTGGAAGCAGGGTTCTGCGCGTAGGGTGGGCTTCAGCCCATCGGTTACATCGCTGGTGGGCTGAAGCCCACCCTACAAGTGACAACCCGCTCCCAGCCCCCAACGCTCTTTCTTCCAGCTTCCAGCTTCCAGCTTCCAGCTTCCAGCTTCCAGCTTCCAGCTATCCGAGCCCTTCAAATGCACAGGCTGGGCCACCCACTCCCAGCCACTCCGAGCTCTTACTTGCCGCTTGCAACTTGAAGCTTGCAGCTGCCTTTAGGCCCCCAACAGACTTTGCCCACACACGCGCATCACCTGCCCGGTCAGCGACCCCGAGCTGGGCTGGGCGAACCAGGCCACGGCTTCGGCGACGTCCTGGGGCAGGCCGCCCTGGCTCATGGAGTTCATGCGGCGGCCGGCTTCGCGGATGGTCAGCGGGATGGCGGCGGTCATCTGGGTTTCGATGAAGCCCGGCGCCACGGCGTTGATGGTGATGCCGCGCTTGGCCAGGGCCGGGGCCCAGGCTTGTGCCAGGCCGATCACGCCGGCCTTGCTCACCGCGTAGTTGGTCTGGCCCATGTTGCCGGCGATGCCGCTGATGGAGGCGATCAGCACCACGCGGCCGTTGTCATGCAGCTTGCCGGCGTCGAGCAGGGCCTGGGTCAGCACCTGCGGGGCGTTGAGGTTGACGTTGATCACCGAGTCCCAGAAGGCGTCGCTCATCTTCGCCAGGGTCTTGTCGCGGGTGATGCCGGCGTTGTGCACCACGATGTCGAGGCCGTCCGGCAGCGCTTCAACCAGCTGCGCGGCGGCGTCGGCGGCGCAGATGTCCAGGGCGATGCCGCGCCCGCCCAGGCGTGCGGCCAGGGCGTCGAGGGATTCCCTGGCCTGGGGCACGTCCAGCAGCACCACCTCGGCGCCATCGCGGGCGAGGGTTTCGGCGATGGCCGCGCCGATGCCGCGGGAGGCGCCGGTGACCAGCGCCCTCAGGCCATTGAGCGGGCGGCTCCAGTCCTTGACCTGGGCGCTGCTGGCCGAGAGGCGCAGCACCTGGCCGGAAACGTAGGCGCTCTTGGGCGAGAGGAAGAAGCGCAGGGCGCCTTCGAGCTGGTCCTCGGCACCCTTGCCGACGTACACCAGCTGCACGTTGCCGCCGCGGCGGATCTCCTTGCCCAGGGAGCGGGTGAAGCCTTCCAGCGAGCGCTGCACGGCGGCGGCCACGGTGTCCTTCAGCGACTCCGGCGGGCGGCCCAGGACCACCACGCGCGGGCACTTGCCCAGGCCCTTGAAGGCCGGCTGGAAGAAGTTGCGCAGCTCGATCAGCTGCTCGAAACGGGTCAGGCCGCTGGCGTCGAACACCAGCGCCTTGAGTTTGGGGCCGTGCTCGGCGGTCCAGCGGGCCAGGCCGAAGCGGCCCTCCTCGGTGGCGAAGGACTGGTCGGTGAGCTTGTTCAGCACGGTGCTGGCGGCTTCGGCCAGGGCCCCTTCACCGCCCAGCAGCAGGGCGCCATCCACCGGCCGGGTGCGGCCCGCCATCCAGCGCTCCAGGCGCATCGGCGCGGGCAGCCCGAGGGCGCCGACCAGGCGTCGGCCGGCGTTGGAGTTGGCGAAGGCGAGATAACGGTCGGACATGGGGGCAGGCTCCTGCACGCATAAGGAAGTGGGGCTCACTCTACGCAGACAACACAATCGCGCAATTGACCGTGTTGACCACTCTGTTGGCAAGGCGGCCAATGCGACGGCCAGGCGGGCGGCTAGTCTTGTGGCCAACGTTGCGCACCGCAATCCATTCCCCAGGCAAGGAGTCACCCATGACCCAGCTGCGCCGGGTCGCCATCGTCGGCGGCAATCGCATTCCGTTCGCCCGTTCCAACACGGTGTACGCCACCGCCACCAACCAGCAGATGCTCACCAGCGCGCTGGAAGGCCTGGTGGAGCGCTACAACCTGCACGGCGAGCGCATCGGCGAGTTCGTCGCCGGTGCCGTGCTCAAGCATTCCCGCGACTTCAACCTGGCCCGCGAATGCGTGCTGGGCTCGCGCCTGGCGCCGGAGACCAGCGCCTACGACATCCAGCAGGCCTGCGGCACCGGCCTGGAGGCCGCCATCCTGGTGGCCAACAAGATCGCCCTCGGGCAGATCGACAGCGGCATCGCCGGCGGCGTCGACACCACCTCCGACGCGCCCATCGGTGTGCACGAGGAGCTGCGCAAGATCCTCCTGGAGGCCAACCGCGGCAAGACCACCGGCGACAAGATCAAGAGCCTGCTCAAGGTGCGCCCGCGCCACCTGGCGCCGCATATCCCGCGTAACGGCGAGCCGCGCACCGGGCTGTCCATGGGCGAGTCCTGCGAGCTGATGGCGCAGACCTGGTCCATCCCCCGTGACGAGCAGGACGCCCTGGCCGTGGCCAGCCACCAGAAGCTCGCTGCGGCCTATGCCGAAGGCTGGCAGAACGACCTGCTGACCCCCTTCCTCGGCCTGACCCGCGACCAGAACCTGCGCGCGGACATCAACCCGGAGAAGCTCGCCACCCTCAAGCCGGTGTTCGACAAGGGCCCGCGCGGCACCCTGACCGCCGCCAACTCCACCCCGCTCACCGATGGCGCCTCGGTGGTGCTGCTGGCCAGCGAGGAGTGGGCCAAGGCGCGCGGGCTGCCGATCCTCGCCTACTTCAAGGACGGCGAAGCGGCGGCGGTGGATTTCGTCGGTGGCAAGGAAGGGCTGCTGATGGCGCCGGTCTACGCCGTGCCGCGCCTGCTGGCACGCAACGGCCTGACCCTGCAGGACTTCGACTACTACGAGATCCACGAGGCCTTCGCCGCCCAGGTGCTCTGCACCCTCAAGGCCTGGGAAGACGCCGACTACTGCAAGACCCGCCTCGGCCTCGACCAGCCGCTGGGCTCGATCGACCGCAGCAAGATGAACGTCAAGGGCAGCTCCCTGGCCGCCGGCCACCCCTTCGCGGCCACCGGCGGGCGCATCGTCGCCAACCTGGCGAAGCTGCTTTCGGTGGCGGAAAAGGGCCGCGGGCTGATCTCGATCTGCGCCGCAGGCGGCCAAGGTGTGACCGCGATCCTCGAAAAGTAATCCAATACCCGTGGCCGCAATTCATCGCTGGCCGCGCGATGTAAGCAACTCCGTGATTTAGGGCGGCCCACTGGTTGGGCCGCCCTTTTTTTCGCCCGTTTTTCGCGGGTGTGACGCGCGCTGCGGGGCGGCGCCGAGCGCCTCGCGGCGCGACCACCTGCATCAGGCGGCGCTTGCCTGCGCCCTGGCCAGCTCGTGGCCGCGGTTGGCGTAGCGCTCGGCCATCACCGAGCAGACGATCAGCTGCATCTGGTGGTAGAGCATGATCGGCAGCAGGATCAGGCCCAGCGCCGGGTTGGCGCCGAAGATGATCGCCGCCATGGGTGCGCCGGCCGCCAGGGATTTCTTGGTGGCACAGAACACCGCCGCGATCTCGTCCTCATGGTTGAAGCCCAGTGCCCGTGCCGAACGGGTGGTGGCCCAGAGCATCGCCGCCAGCAGCAGGGCGCTGCCGACGAAGGCGATGACCAGGGTTGCCGGCCCCTGCTGCTGCCAGATGCCGCCGGCCACCGAATCGCTGAACGAGGCAAACACCAGCAGCAGGATCACCAGTTTGTCGAACACTGCCGTGTAGCGTTTGTAGCGGGCGAAGAAGCTGCCCCACAGCGGGCGCAGCGCCTGGCCCAGCACCAGCGGCAGGAGCAGCAGCAGGCTCAGGTCGATCAGCGTCTCGCCCAGGTCGATGCCGCCGTTGGCGTCGGCCACCAGGCTGATCAGCCAGGGCGTGAGGAACACCCCCAGGAGGCTCGACAGGCTGGCGTTGAGGATCGCCGCCGGTACGTTGCCGCCCGCGCTGCCGGTCAGCGCCACCGAGGAGGAAATGGTCGAGGGCAGGGCGCAGAGGTAGAAGAAGCCCAGCATCAGCGCCGGCGGCAGGTGCGTGCCGAACAGCCTGTCCGCCGCCAGCCATACCAGCGGGAACAGGGCGAAGGTGAACACCTGCACCATGATGTGCAGGCGCCAGTTGCTCAGGCCCTTGCGGATCTGCTCGGTGGACAGGTTGATGCCGTGCAGGAAGAACACCAGGAACACCCCGGCGTTGATCAGGCTCTCGGCGTGCAGCGTGCCGCCGTGGCGGCCGATGTCCGGGAACAGCCAGGCCAGCGCCACGGCCAGCAGCATGCCGCCGAGGAACCAGTCGGTGACCAGGCGCTTGAGGGGTTTGAGTGCCGACATGGAACCTCCGGGCAGCCGATGGGATTGAGGCGGCAGGTTAACGGGCGCACAATCCGGCCGTCTAACGACAGCGGATCAGAAGATGTCGCCAAACGGACAGCTCGACCTGCAGCGCAGCATCCCCAGCCTCGACGCGCTGCCCAGGCCCCTCTACGCCCGTGCGGAAAGCCTGCGCGCCGGCTCCTGGACGGCGCGCCACAGCCATGACTGGGTACAGCTCTCCTACGCCATCAGCGGCGTGCTCGGGGTGCACACCGCCGCCGGCAGCTTCTTCGCCCCGCCGCACTGGGCGATCTGGGTGCCGGCGGGCCTGGAGCACGAGGTGGTCACCTCCATGCATGCCGAGATGCGCAGCCTCTATGTACGCCGCGACGCCTGCACCTGGGCGCCGGATCACTGCCGGGTGCTGGAGGTGACGCCACTGGCGCGTGAGCTGATCAAGGGCTTCTGCGAACTGCCGGTGGAGTACCCCGAGGGCGACAGCCCCGAAGCCCGGCTGGTGGCGGTACTGCTGGACCAGCTGCGCGCCCTGCCGGAGGCGGGCTTCTCCCTGCCCATGCCCAGCGAGCCGCGCCTGCTGCGCCTGTGCAACGAACTGGTTGCCCAGCCCGACCTGGCCCGTCCCCTGAGCGAATGGGCCGGCCTGCTCGCCACCTCGGAAAAGACCCTGATGCGCGCCTTCCAGCGCGAGACCGGCCTCAGCTTCCGCCAATGGCGCCAGCGCTTGCGCCTGCTCGCCGCCCTGCAACCGCTGGAGCAGGGCGACAGCGTCACCCGGGTCGCCCTGGGCAGCGGCTACGACTCGCCCTCGGCCTTCATCGCCGCCTTCAAGGGCTTGTTCGGCGTGACGCCGGGGGAGCTGTTCCGCTGAGGCTCAACGCCTCCCCCCTGTTCGGGGCTCTCCGGCTGGCTGGTGGCTTGTAGGGTGGACCCCGCTTCACCGGACCACCCTGCGAAGTTGCAGGCGCACTCGGGCGCTCGACTCCATCGAACGCCGGGCCCCGCCTTTCCAACCGCCGGCCGCTGGCTAAGCTGAACGGCGGTGGACGAGCGCAAGGACCGACCCATGTTGCGTGCCTCTGTTTGGCTGGTGCTGATGCTGCTGGCGCCCCTGGTGCTGGGCGGGTCCGAGCGGCTCGACTTCGATGCGGGCGAGGCGGCCTGGCTGCAGGACCACCCGCGCGTGCGCGTCGGCGTGCCGCGCCATGGCTGGCCGCCGTTCGACCTGGTCGACGCCGATGGCAGCTACCAGGGCATCAGTGCCGATTTCCTGCGCCTGGTGGGGGAGCGCCTCGGCCTGGGCATCGAGCCGGTGCTCTTCGATGACTGGCAGCAGGCCCAGGATGCGCTGCGCGAGCGCCGGGTCGATGTCCTGCCGTCCATGGCCAAGGTGGCCTCGCGGGAATCCTGGGCGGCCTTCAGCGAGCCCTACCTGGTCAGTACCAGCCTGCTCTTCACCCGTCGCGAGAGTGCGTTGCAGGGGCTGGGCGACTTGGCCGGCAAGCGTGTCGCGGTGGAGCGTGGCTACGCGGTGCAGGGCAAGCTGCGCGAGCGTGCCCCGGGGCTGTTGCTGGTGGAGACGGCCGACACCGAGGCGGCGCTGCGCGCCGTGTCGTCCGGGCGCGCCGATGCCTACGTGGGCAACATGATCGTCGCCAGCTACCTGATCCGACAGTTCAACCTGAGCAACCTGGAGCTGCGTGGCGAGTCCGGCCTGGGCAGCAGCCAGCTGCACTTCGCGGTCCGCCGCGACTGGCAGCAACTGGCCGGGCTGATTGATCACGCCCTGGCCAGCATCGACCGCG
Source organism: Pseudomonas sp. 57B-090624 (assembly GCF_003234055.1). NCBI lineage: Bacteria > Pseudomonadati > Pseudomonadota > Gammaproteobacteria > Pseudomonadales > Pseudomonadaceae > Pseudomonas > Pseudomonas sp. 57B-090624. The sequence goes on along the minus strand of NZ_QKRU01000031.1, from coordinate 62,646 downwards.
AGGAACGCGAGGCGATCATGGATCGCTGGCTGCCGCCGCTCACCGAGTTCAACTGGCGCAAGGCCGCGGAGGTGGGCTGGCCCTATGCGCTGGGGGTGATCGCCCTGGTGGGCTTCGTGCTGCTGTGGAACCGCCGGCTGGCGGTGCAGGTGGAGGAGCGCCGCCGCGCCGAGGCCGAGGCGGAACGCCAGCGCAGCACCCTGCTGGCACTGGTCAACGCCATCCCCGATCCGATCTGGTTCAAGGACGCCGAGGGCCGCTACCTGGGCGCCAACCAGGCCTTCGCCGACCTCATCGGCCAGAGCCGCGAGGCGCTGCAGGGGCGTACCGACGCCGAACTGCTGCCCACCGAACGGGCGCGCATGCGGCTGATCCAGGACCAGGCGGCGCTGGCCCTGAGCCTGCCGTTCGAAAGCGAGGACTGGGTGGTGCAGCGCGATGGACGCAAGGTGCTGTTCGACACCCTCCGCGCCACCTTCCAGGACGACAAGGGCCAGTTGCTGGGCCTGGTCGGCGTCAGCCGCGACGTGACCGCGCGCAAGCACAGCGAGGAGGCCCTGGCCCAGGCCAAGGAACTGGCCGAGGAAGCGGCGCGGACGAAGGCCGACTTCCTCGCCAACATGAGCCACGAGATCCGCACCCCGATGAACGCCATCATCGGCATGACCCACCTGGCCCTGCGGGCGGGCCCCGAACCCCGGCAGCGCGAGTACCTGGGCAAGATCCAGCAGGCCAGCCAGCACCTGATGGGGGTGATCAACGACATCCTCGACTTCTCCCGCATCGAGGCCGGCAAGCTGAACATCGAGCGCATCGACTTCGACCTGCAGCTGGTGCTGGAGAACCTCTCCGGGCTGGTCAGCGAGAAGGCCGCCTGCAAGCACCTGGAACTGGTGTTCAACGTCGACCCGCAACTGCCCCTGCAACTGGTGGGCGACCCGCTGCGCATCGGCCAGATCCTCATCAACTACGCCAACAACGCGGTCAAGTTCACCGAGCAGGGCGAGGTGGAAGTCATCGTGCGGGGCGAGCCGCGCGGCGGGCGCGAGCTGGAGTTGTACCTGGCGGTGCGCGACACCGGCATCGGCCTCGACGCCGAGCAGCAGGGGCGCCTGTTCGAGTCCTTCCAGCAGGCGGACAACTCCACCACCCGGCGCTATGGCGGCTCCGGCCTGGGCCTGGCCATCTGCCGGCGCCTGGCCGAGGCCATGGGCGGCGAGGTCGGCGTCGACAGCCGGGTGGGCGTCGGCAGCCTGTTCTGGTGCCGGCTGCCGGTGCAGGTTTCCGCGCGCCAACCCCACGAATTGCTGCTGCAGCCCGACCTGCTCGATCGCCGGGTGCTGGTGGTGGACGACAACGACGCCGCGCGCCAGGTGATCAACGACATGCTCGCCAGCCTGGCGTTGCGGGTCGATGCGGTGCCATCCGGCGAGGAGGCGCTGCTGCGGGTCGCCGAGGCCGAGCGCGAGGGAGACCCGTTCGAGATCGTCTTCATCGATTGGCAGATGCCCGGGCTTGATGGTGTCGAGACCGCCCGCCGCCTGCGACTGCTGGGCCTGGCCAAGCCACCGCGCCTGCTGCTGGTCACTGCCCATGGCTTCGACGACCTGGGCGACACCGGCAAGGCCGGCATCGACGAGGTGCTGCACAAGCCCCTCAACCCGTCGGTGCTGCTGGAGGCCTCCCTCAGCAGCCTGGGTCGGCGGCGCAGCCCCGAGCCGACCGGCACCGCCGCGCTGCTGGAGGCCATGCCGCGCTTCGAGAACCAGCGCGTGCTGCTGGTCGAGGACCACGCGCTGAACCGCGAGGTGGCCACTGCGCTGCTGGAGGACAGCGGGCTGCGCATCGACCAGGCGGAGAACGGGCTGGATGCCATCGACCGCCTGCGCTGGCAGCCGCCGGACTACTACGCGCTGGTGCTGATGGACATGCAGATGCCGGAGATGGACGGCCTGGAAGCCACCCGCGAGCTGCGCCGCGACCCGCGCCTGCGCGACCTGCCGATCATCGCCATGACCGCCAACGCCCTGCCCGGTGACCGCGAGCGCTGCCTCCAGGCAGGCATGAACGACCACGTCGGCAAGCCTATCGAGCCCCTGGAGCTGTGGGCCACCCTGCGCCGCTGGCTGCGCAGCGAGGGGCCGCGGGGCGAGGTGAAGACGGCCGCCGCCGTCGGCCTGCCGGACTGGCGGCTGCCGGGCATCGACCTCGCCAATGGCCTGCGCCGGGTGCTGGGCAAGCAGCAGGCCTACCTGGGACTGCTGGGCAAGTTCGCCAAGGGCCAGCGGCAGTTCGTCGCCGAATTGCGCCAGGCCCTCGGCGATGGCGACCGCGAGCGCGCCGAGCGCCTGGCCCACAGCCTGCGTGGACTGGCCGGCAACCTGGGCGCGGCGCAGTTGCAGGCCCAGGCCGAGGCGCTGGAGCGCGGCATCGGCCAGGGCGCGCGCCTGGCCCAGCTGGAGCGCCAGTTGCTGGAGCTGGAACCGCCGTTGCTGGCGCTGGTCGGAGCCATCGACGAGCTCCTGCGCGAGCAGCGCCCGGAGCCCGATGCCGCCCCCTGCGACCCGGCGCACCTGGCGCCCCTGTGCAAGCGCCTGGCGCAGCTCTTCGAGGACGACGATCCGCGCGCCGGAAAGCTCTTCGAAGAACAGGCGCAATTGCTGCGCAGCGCCTTCAATGAAGGCTATGGCCCCCTGGAGGCGGCGGTGCGGGGTTACGACTTCGAGACCGCCCTGGCGGTGCTGCGGGAGATGGCGGGGCAACGCGACATTTCACTCTGACGAGGTGCGCCACATGGTCGGCATGCTGGACAGACCGGATCGCGAGGTGATCCTGGTGGTGGACGACACCCCGGACAACCTCGAGCTCATGAGCGAGCTGCTGATGGACCGCTATCGGGTCAAGGTCGCCGGCAGTGGTGCCAAGGCGCTGAGGATCGCCGCCGGGAACATGCGCCCGGACCTGATCCTGCTGGATGTGATGATGCCGGAGATGGACGGCTACGAAGTCTGTGCGCGGCTCAAGGCCGATGCCGCCACCCGCGATATCCCGGTGATCTTCCTCACTGCCCGCAGCGAGATGGCGGACGAGCAGAAGGGCTTCGACCTGGGCGCGGTGGACTACATCACCAAGCCGATCAGCCCGCCCATCGTCCTGGCGCGGGTGCAGGCCCAGTTGCAGCTCAAGGCCACGGCCGACTTCCTGCGCGACAAGAGCGAGTACCTGGAACTGGAAGTGCGCCGCCGCACCCGCGAGATCCACCACCTGCACTACGCCACGATCGAAGCCCTGGCGGGCCTGGCCGACCTGCGCGACAACCCCGACGGCAATCACCTGCTGCGTGTCGAGCTGTACATGCGCCTGCTGGGCGGCGCGCTGGCGCGGCAGCAGCCGGGCATGGCGGACGAGCTGACCGAGGAGCGCATCGCGCTGATGGCCAAGTCGGCGCTGCTGCACGACATCGGCAAGGTGGCGCTGCCCGATCGCGTGCTGCTCAACCCGGGGCAACTGGAGGGCGACGACCTGCGCCTCATGCAGAGCCATACCCGGCTCGGCCGCGAAGCGCTGGAGCGCGCCGAGGCGCGCCTGGGTGGGGTGGGGCAGAGCTTCCTCACCTATGCCAAGGAGATCCAGTACGGCCACCACGAGCGCTGGGACGGCTCGGGTTATCCACAGGGCCTGCGTGGCGACCAGATCCCGCTGTCCGCACGCCTGATGGCCCTGGTCGACTGCTACGACGAGCTCACCCGCTACCACCCCTACCGCAGCCGCCTGAGCGGCGACGAGGCGGTGATGCGCATCAGCGCCGGCAGCGGCAGCGAGTTCGACCCGCTGGTGGTGCTGGCCTTCCTCGAAGTGGCCGATGGCTTCGCCCGCATCGCGGAACGCCACGCCGACAGCCGCAGCGCCATCGAGGGCGAGCTGCAGCGCCTGGAGGATTCCATCGCCGAGAGCATCGAGCTGACGTTGCCTGAGTGAGCGCCTTGGCGCCGTTCAGCGCCAGTCGAGCTGCAGGGCTTCCTGCCAGGCGAAGCGTTCGAAGTGGCTGGCGATCACGTTCTTCATCTGTTCCAGCTTCTCGTCGTCGGCGGCTTCGACCCTGAGGGTCAGGCCGCCGGCTTCGGCGTGCAGCGTGCCGAGGCCGAAGTCGAACTCGATGCGCCCCTGGTGCTCGTCGAAGCTGACCGGGATGCGGTGGGCGAAGTGCTTGCACAGGCGGCTGATGTAGCGCGCCGGGGTGTCGGTGGCGACATGGGCGGAGGCGGTGAGGCTCATGCTGGGTTCCTGTTCGTCGTGTGGAGCGGGCGGGTCGTTCAGTGGCCCCCGCTTTCGCGAGGGTGACGGTACGGCTGGAGAGCCCCGCGCATGCGCAGTCCGTCATCCCCGCCAGGCGGGGACCCACTGGAAACCGTCAATAACCCACGGTGAAGCGCTGGCGGATGTGCTGCGGGTTTTCCAGTTCGTCGACGATGGCCACGGCCAGGTCGGCCACTGAGAGGCTCGCCGGGTGGTCGCCGTCCATCAGCAGTTCGTTGCCGCCGAGGCGGAAGCGGCCGGTGCGCTCGCCGGGCTGCAGCAGGGCGGGCGGCGAGATGAAGCTCCAGTCCAGCGCGGTTTCGGCCTGGATCAGGTTGAGCGCCTGGCGCGCACCCTCGGCGCCTTCCTTGTATTCGGCGGGGAAGTCCGGGGTATCGATCAATTGCAGGCCGGGGGCGACATAGAGGCTGCCGGCCCCGCCGACCACCAGCAGGCGGCGGACCCCGGACCGGTTGACGGCTTCGAAGATCGAGCGGGTGCCGGCGATGAACTGCTCGCGGATGTCGTCGCGGCCCCAGCCGGGGTTGAAGGCGTGGACGACGGCGTCATGCCCGGCCAGTTGCGACGCGGTGGCGGTGCTGTCGTGGATATCGGCCCGCAGCGCGCTCAGGCGTTCGTGGGTGGGGAGCTTTTCCGGGTGACGGACCAGGGCGGTGACCTGGTGGCCACGTTGCAGGGCTTCGGTGAGCACGGCGGAGCCGACGAAACCGGTGGCACCGATGAGGGCGATCTTCATGCTGTTCTCCAGTGATCGAGGTGGGTGATTCGAGGTGATGAATCATGACTTCTGGATAATCAGCAGAAAAAGTGGCAGAAAGCGCTTTCACAATTAAGCAGGGCTTACGAATGGAGCAGCTCAAACGCATGGCGGTGTTCGCCATGGTCGTGGAGAAGGGCTCGATGGTCGCCGCAGGCGAGGCGCTGGGCATGAGTGCCTCGGCGGTCAGCCAGCAGATCCGCCGGCTGGAGGAGTCGACCCGGGTCAGCCTGCTCCATCGCACCACCCGCAAGCTGACCCTGACCGAGGCCGGCAGCCTGTTCTACCGCAGCTGCGCCCAGGTGCTGGAGCTGGCGCAGCAGGCCGAGCAGCGCCTGGCGGAGCTGCGCGACGCGCCGGTGGGGGAGTTGCGCATCGCCGCGCCCGTGGGCTTCTCCGGCCGCGTGGTGACCGACGCCCTGGCGCCCCTGCTGGAGGCGCACCCGGGGCTGAGCCTGCGGCTGTTCTTCCACGACGAGCAGATCGACCTGGTGGAGCAGCGCATCGACCTGGCCATCCGCGTCGGCACCCTGGAGGACTCCAGCCTGGTGGCGCGGCATGTCGGCGACTGGCCGATGCTGCTGTGCTGTGCGCCGGCCTACCTGGCCCGACACCCCGACATCCGGCGGCCGGAGCAACTGCTGGCGCTGGACTGGGTGACCCTCGGCAGCGACCGCCACCAGGGGCCGCTGACCCTGCACGGGCCGGGCGGCGAGGTGCAGCGCCTGCGCATCGAGAGCCGGGTGGTGTGCAACAACATCCTGTCCACCCGCAGCTTCACCCTGGCCGGCTTCGGCCTCTCGCTGCAGCCGGAACCGGAGATCACCGAGGAGCTGACCAGCGGTCGCCTGCTGCGCGTGCTGCCGGACTGGCAGCCCGGCCCCATGGGGCTCTACATCGTCACCCCGCGCCGCGACGCCCAGCCGGCCAAGGTGCGTTACGCCATGGATGCGTTGCGCCACAGTCTGGCGCGTCGCGGATAGTCGCGCGGGCCCGCATGCCGTATAAAGTCGGACGATGTCCGCCCGCAAACAGAGGATTGGCTACAAAGCAGCATGAAGACTCCAAAACGCATTGAACCGTTGGTGGAAGACGGCCTGATCGACGAAGTGGTCAGGCCCCTGATGAGTGGCAAGGAAGCATCGGTCTACGTTGTGCGTTGTGGCGGCGAGTTGCGGTGCGCGAAGGTCTACAAGGAGGCCAACAAGCGCGGGTTCCGCCAGGCTGCCGAGTACCAGGAGGGTCGCAAGGTCCGTAACAGCCGTGACGCCCGGGCCATGGCCAAGGGCTCGAAGTACGGGCGCAAGGAGCAGGAGGAGAACTGGCAGAACGCCGAGGTCGCGGCCCTGTTCCGCCTGGCCGCGGCGGGCGTGCGCGTGCCCAAGCCCTACGACTTCCTCGATGGCGTGCTGCTGATGGAGCTGGTCACCGACGGCTACGGGGACGCCGCGCCGCGCCTCAACGACGTCGACCTGACGCCCGAGGATGCCCGCGAATTCCACGCCTTCATGATCGGCGAGATCGTCAAGATGCTCTGCGCCGGCCTGGTCCATGGCGACCTGTCGGAGTTCAACGTCCTGCTCGATCCGTACGGCCCGGTGATCATCGACCTGCCGCAGGCGGTGGATGCCGCCGGCAACAACCACGCCTTCCGCATGCTGGAGCGTGATGTCGGCAACATGGCGTCCTATTTCGGCCAGTTCGCCCCCGAGTTGCTCTACACCCGTTACGCCAAGGAAATGTGGGCGCTCTACGAGGACGGCAAGCTGACTCCGGATGCGAAGCTCACCGGCGAGTTCGCCGAGCCGGAGGACACCGCCGACGTCGACGCGGTGATGCGCGAGATCAAGGCCGCATTGGCCGAGGAAGCCCGGCGCCAGGCGCTGCTCAACGAGGACGAGGACAAGGCCCGCGACGAGCCGCCACCCCCGCCCTGGATGCAGAGTTGACACTGCGGCATCGGCTCGCTTGACCGGGGCCGATCCGCGCAGGACCATTGCGCCCTCGGATCACCGCGTTTGCAGGGGAGAACACGCATGCAAGGGCAACTCGAAGTCGTCGAATACCTGAAGGATCTGCTGCGCGGCGAGCTGGCCGCTCGCGACCAGTACTTCCTGCATTCGCGGATGTACGCGGACTGGGGCTTCACCAAGCTCTTCGAGCGCATCAACCACGAGATGGAGGAGGAGACCGAGCACGCCGATGCCCTGCTCAAGCGCATCCTCTTCCTCGAAAGCACCCCGGACATGACGCCCAAGGCCATCCACCCCGGTGCCACCGTGCCGGAGATGCTGCGCTCGGACCTCAATCTCGAATACGAAGTACGTGCCGCGCTGAGCAAGGGCATCACCCTGTGCGAGAAGCACAAGGACTATGTCAGCCGCGACATCCTCGCCCTGCAGTTGCAGGACACCGAGGAAGACCACGCCTACTGGCTGGAACAGCAACTGGGCCTGATCGACCGCGTGGGCCTGGAGAACTACCTGCAATCCCAGGCCTGATCGCGCCCGCACCGGCTCACGCCGAGCCCCCGGAGGGGTGCCTACCCAGGTAGGCGCGCCTCCGGGGGCTTTTTCATGGGCGCATCCCTGTACTCCGCCATTTGCGGGCATCTGTATCCATACAGGTGTCCGATGACCTGCTAGCGTTGCCTGCTCGCCCTACGAGTGCACGCCATGCCCTTGCCACACATCCTCCTCGCCCTGCTGGTCACCCTGGTCTGGGGCGTCAACTTCGTCGTCATCAAGCTCGGCCTCGCGGAATTCCCGCCGCTGCTGTTCTGCGCCCTGCGCTTCGCCCTGGCGGCGACGCCGCTGCTGTTCCTGCGCGGGCCGATGCCGGCGCCGCTGTGGCGGATCGTGCAGATCGGCCTGCTGCTGGGGGTGTTCAAGTTCGGCGTGCTGTTCATCGGCATGAAGATCGGCATGCCGGCGGGGCTGACCTCGCTCGTGCTGCAGAGCCAGGTGTTCTTCACCATCCTCATCGCCGCCCTGCTGCTGGGCGAGCGCCCCAGCCGGCGCGGCGTGCTGGGCCTGGCGCTGGCGGCGTCCGGCCTGGTGCTGATCGGCCTGGAGCGGCCCATGGGTGACAGCCTGCTGGCCTTCGCGCTGGTGCTGGTGGCGGCCCTCGCCTGGGCCTTCGCCAACATCGCCACCAAGCGCGCGGGCGCCAGCGACATGCTGCGGCTGATCTGCTGGGTGAGCCTGGTGCCGCCCTTGCCGCTGCTGGCGCTGTCCTGGGTGTTCGAGGGGCCGCAGGCGATGGCCGCGGCGTTCGAGCACGCGACCCTGGTGGGCTACGGTTCGCTGCTGTTCGTGGCCTTCGGCGCCACCACCCTGGGCTTCGCCATCTGGAGCTTCCTCCTCAGTCGTCACCCGGCGAGCCTGGTCACCCCCTTCGCCCTGGCGGTGCCGATCTCCGGGCTGCTGTCCGGCTGGTTGCTGCTGGACGAGGCGCTGAGCCCGGCGGGCTGGCTGGCTTGCGTCATCGTCTTCGTCGGCCTGGCGATCACCGTGCTGCCCAAGGGGCTGTTCGGCCGCCTGCTCAGTGGCAGCAGCCACCCGACTCCAGGTCCTTGAGGATCGGGCAGTCGGGGCGGTGATCGCCCTGGCAGTGATCCACCAGTTCCTGCAGGGTGTCGCGCAGCCCCGCCAGCTCGGCGATCTTGCGGTTAAGTTCTTCGATATGGTCGCGGGCCAGTGCCTTGACGTCGGCGCTGGCGCGGCCCCGGTCCTGCCATAGCTGCAGCAGCTTGCCGACCTCCTCCAGGGAGAAGCCCAGGTCCCGCGAGCGGCGGATGAACGCCAGGCTGTGCAGGTCCTGCTGGCTGTACTGGCGGTAGCCGCTGTCGCTGCGACCGGCCTCCGGCAGCAGGCCGATGGATTCGTAGTAGCGGATCATCTTCGCGGTGAGCCCGCTCTTCTTCGCGGCCTGGCCGATGTTCATGGGGTGCTCCTCGTGGTTGGGCCCGTGCAGCTGTTCAGTGGGTCCCCGCGTTCGCGGGGATGACGGGAGGCGGCGGGCTGTCCATCGGCACCGTCACCCTCGCGAACGCGGGGGGACCACTCGAAGACAGCCTCCCGTTTCAGTCTCGCCTGGTTTTCTCCCCGGCCGGTTTCCAGGTCTTCAGCAGCAGGGCGTTGCTCACCACGCTGACGCTGGAGAGCGCCATCGCCGCGCCGGCGACCACCGGGTTGAGCAGGCCGGCGGCGGCGAGCGGGATGCCCACCAGGTTGTAGATGAAGGCCCAGAACAGGTTCTGGCGGATCTTGCCATAGGTGCGCCGGGCGATCTCCAGGGCGGCGGGGACCAGGCGCGGGTCGCCGCGCATCAGGGTGATGCCGGCCGCGTGCATGGCCACGTCGGTCCCCCCGCCCATGGCGATGCCGACATCGGCGGCGGCCAGGGCGGGGGCGTCGTTGATGCCGTCGCCGACCATCGCCACCACCGCGCCGCCGGCCTTGAGCCGGGCCACCTCGGCGGCCTTGTCCGCCGGCAGCACTTCGGCGTGCACGTCGTCGATGCCCAGCGCCTCGGCCACCACCCGGGCGCTGCCACGGTTGTCGCCGGTGATCAGGTGGCTGGCGATGTGGCGCTCGCGCAGGGCCTGGAGGGCCTCGCGGGCACCGTCCTTGAGGCTGTCGCCGAAGGCGAAGAGCCCGAGCACCCGGGCCTGGGGTTGCAGCGCCAGCAGCCAGGACAGGGTACGGCCCTGGGCTTCCCAGGCCGTGGCCGATTCCAGCAGTGCGCCGCCATCGAGCCCCTGTTCGTCCAGCAGCCGACGGTTGCCCAGTGCCAGCAGGCGGTCCTCGACCACGCCCTGGATGCCGCGCCCGGTCAGGGACTGGCTGTCGTGCACCTCCGGCACCGTCAGCCCGCGCTCGTCGCAGGCATCGAGCACCGCCTTGGCCAGCGGGTGTTCGCTACCGCGTTGCAGGGCACCGGCCCATTGCAGCAGGGCGGCTTCGTCGCCATCGGCGGCGGCCAGGTTGGTGATGCGCGGGGTGCCGGAGGTGAGGGTGCCGGTCTTGTCGAAGGCCACGGCTGTGACCGCGTGGGCCACCTCCAGGGCCTCGGCGTCCTTGATCAGGATGCCGTGGCGGGCCGCCACGCCGGTGCCGGCCATGATCGCCGTCGGCGTGGCCAGGCCGAGGGCGCAGGGGCAGGCGATCACCAGCACGGCGACGGCGTTGATCAGCGCGGTTTCCAGAGGCGCGCCGGCCAGCAGCCAGCCGCCGAGGGTGGCCAGGGCGATCAGCAGCACTGCCGGGACGAACACCTGGCTGACCCGGTCCACCAGCTTCTGGATCGGCGCCTTGGCCGCCTGGGCGTCTTCCACCAGGCGAATGATGCGTGCCAGCACGGTTTCGCCGCCGATAGCGCTGGTGCGTACCCGCAGGCGGCCTTCGCCGTTGATGGCTCCGCCAGTGACGCTGTCGCCGGGGCGCTTGGGCACCGGCAGGCTCTCGCCGCTGATCAGCGCCTCGTCGGCGTGGCTCTGGCCTTCCAGCACCTCGCCGTCCACCGGGAAGCGCTCGCCCGGCTTCACCAGCACCTCGTCGCCCAGGCGCAGTTCGGCGATGGCCACTTCTTCCTCACGGCCGTCGCGCAGGCGGATGGCCCGTTCCGGGCGCAGCGCTTCGAGGGCGCGGATGGCGGCGCTGGTCTGGCGCTTGGCGCGGCTTTCCAGGTACTTGCCCAGCAGCACCAGGGCGATGACCACGGCAGAGGCTTCGAAGTACAGGTGCGGCATGTGGCCGGGGTGGGCGGTGGCCCACTGGTAGAGGCTCAGGCCGTAGCCGGCGCTGGTGCCGATGGCCACCAGCAGGTCCATGTTGCCGGCGCCGGCGCGCACGGCCTTCCAGGCGGCGCGGTAGAAGCGCGCGCCGAGGATGAATTGCACCGGCGTGGCCAGGGCGAACTGCGCCCAGGCCGGCAGCATCCAGTGCAGGCCGAAGGGTGCCACCAGCATCGGCAGCACCAGGGGCAGCGCCAGGGCGAGGGCGACGAGCAGCGCCCAGCGTTCGCGACGCAGGCGGCTGGCGTTGTCATCGCTGCGCGGCGCATCCGTATCCAGGGCGCGGGCGTGGTAGCCGGCGCGTTCGACGGCCTGCAGCAGCGTGCTGCGTTCCACCTCGCCGAGCAGCAGCAGGTGGGCGCGCTCGGTGGCGAGGTTCACCGCCACCTCGCCGACGCCCGGCACCTTGGCCAGGGCGCGCTCGACACGGCCCACGCAACTGGCGCAGGTCATGCCGTCGATGGCCAGTTCCAGGCGCTGGCCCGGCACGTCGTAGCCGGCGGCCTCCACCGCCGCGCGCAGGGCCGGCAGGCTGTCGCCCGGCGCTTGCACGCGGGCCCGCTCGGTGGCGAGGTTGACGCTGGCGCTCTCTACACCCGGCACCTTGGCCAGGGCGCGCTCCACACGCCCGGCGCAGCTGGCGCAGGTCATCCCGGCAATCGGCAGGTCGAACGAAACGGATGGGCTCATGGGGCAATTCCTCCTGGGTTGCCCACAGGATCGACCTTGACACGAGGGCAAGGTCAAGCGGCGAGTTGTCGCAGCGCTCCCTCTGTAGGGGCGAATTCATTGGCTCTGTCTGCGTTAGCTGTTGTGGTTTTAAAGCAAGCGCTCAAGCGCGGCCATTTCCGGGCGTCCAAGAGTTCGTACCACCTCCACCGCATGGGTTTCGCTTCGCTCTACACCATCCTACGAAAGCCCGTGCGCACCACATGGCGATGCGCTGGACGAAGAAAGTTGGAGCAGCCGCCAACGCCCCTCCAGGAGGCCGAACGCAGTCGTTGCGCCGGGGGACGAGCGGCATGGATGCCGCGAGAGGCGCGCCAGGCCATGGATGGCCCATCGCGCCGGCCCCCAGAGCAACGATGGAGTGAGGGAACCCCGGCGAAGCCGGGGCCGGATGATGGGGCAAGTTTTTTGGTTCCTTTTCAACGATTGGAAAAGGGACTCGCCCGGGGGGGCGAAACCAGAATCATCACCAGAGCTCGGCAATCAGCTGGGCTCAATTCTTCTAGCAACACTTAACGCAGACAGAGCCAATTCATTCGCCCGGCGATCTCCCCATGAGCACAGGCTTTTTGGTGGAAGCGGATTCACCCGCAATGGCCCGGCACCGCCGCATCAGGTAGCCCGGGCTTCAGCCCGGGACCGGGGCCTGGTTCAGGGATTGGCCAGCGCCGGGGTCAGGTACAGGCCGGCGGTGTTCATCGCCAGGCGGTATCTGCGCACTTCGCCGGCTTCCAGGCTGATGGACTGCAGGCGCTGCTGCTCGATGCCGGGCTTGCAGCGGCCGGGGCCGAGCAGGCCGAGGCGGATGGCGACCGGGCCTGGCGGCAGGTTGAAGGCGATGCTTTCGCCCTGCACCAGGCGCGCGGCGAGCTGGTCCTGCAGGTAGAGGCCGACGTCGCAGCTGGTGGGCAGTTCGACGCGTTCGCGGCTGACGATCAGCACGCCGTAGTCGATGGGGGATTGGGCCTGGGCAGAGCCGGTGAGGGCGAGCAGGGCGATCAGGCAGAGGCGGGTGGGGGACATGGCGGCGACTCCGGGACGGCATGCATCGAGTGTAGGGGATCGCCGCACGCTTGACCTTGCCACGGTGGCAAGCCCGAGACTGGTTCCAGTCCCATCGAGCAAGGAGTCGATCATGCAGATTCTCAAGGTAAGCGGCATGTCCTGCGGCCACTGCGTCCGCGCCATCACCCGGTCGGTGCAGAGCCGCGACCCGGCGGCCGAGGTCCAGGTCGACCTGGGCGCGGGCGAGGTGCGCGTGGCCAGCCGGCTGCCCCTGGACGAGGTGCTGGCGGCCATCCGCGAGGAAGGCTACGCGGCCGAAGCGGCCTGAGGACCGGTCAGGCGTCCTGGTCCCAGTCGCGGAACAACCCGCGGAACAGGGTGCCCACCAGCACGCCGGCCTCGCGCTGCGGGTCGAAAAGCTCGGGGTCGCGCGTCCAGTCGGTGAACAACCCGATCATCTGCGCGTGCAAGGCGCGCGATGCCAGGCGCGGGGTGAGCCCGTCCAGCAGGCGCTCGACGCAGCCCGGGCGGGCGAACAGCGCCTCGCACAGGTCGATGAACTGGTTGACGAAGGCGTTATGGCGATCCTCCGCCTCGCGCAGTTCCTCGGTGAACTCGCAGCGGTGCAGGAGGATGGTGAAGATGCGATGGCGCTGCTGGTCGAGCGCCAGGCTGGTGATGGCCTCGACGCACAGTTCCAGCAACGACTGCAGCAGGTCGCGACCTTCGGCGCCGTGCAGGCGCTGGGCCATCTGCTCCGGCGGCAGGCGCACCTGGTTGAGCATCTCGTGGAACAGGTGGGCCTTGTTCTGGAAGTGCCAGTAGACGGCGCCACGGGTGACGCCCGCCGCCCGGGCGATCTGCTCGAGGGACGTGTGGGCGACGCCGTTCTCGAGGAACAGGACCTCGGCGGCGGCCAGGATATCGGTGCGGGTCTTTTCCGCTTCTTCTTTGGTTCTGCGCATAGCAGTTGGACGAATACTGTCTAGGCTTCTTGCTCGGGGGCCAGAGTTTACCGATTTTGCAGTCGGATACTGCTTTTACCAACGTGAATGCATGTATCCAGCCTTGACCTGATTCCTGTTTTTGCCAACCAGGCGCTGTCATGGAATGGAGACGCACGATGCCGCTATTACCCTCTTTCGCCTTTTCCCTGCGGCTTTGCGCGTTCGCCCTGGCCTCGCTGAGCCTGGTCGCCAAGGCGGCCGAGGCTCCGGCCAAGGCGGCCCCGCCGCCCCCGGAAGTGCTGGTGGAAACGGTGAAGGCGGCGCCCCTGCCGATGACCCTGGAATACGCCGGGCGTACCGCCGGCTACCGCGAGGTGGAGGTCCGTGCCCAGGTCAGCGGCATCCTCCAGGAACGCACCTACCAGGAAGGCAGCAAGGTGCAGAAGGGCCAGGTGCTGTTCCGCATCGACCCGCGCACCTACCAGGCCGCCCTGGCCAGCGCCAAGGGCGCGCTGGCCCAGGAGCAGGCGCGCTACCGCCAGACCGAGCGTGACCTCAAGCGCATCCGCGAGCTGCAGAAGAAGGGCTTCGCCAGCGAGAGCGAGCTGGACAACGCCGTCTCCAACTTCGAGCAGAGCAAGGCCAACGTGCAGGCCGCCGAGGCCAACGTACAGGCCAAGCAGATCGACCTCGACTACACCACGGTGGAGGCGCCCATCACCGGCATGACCAGCAAGGAGACCCGCTCCGAAGGCAGCCTGGTGGTGGCCGGCGACCCCAATTCCAGCCTGCTGACCCAGCTCACCCAGCTCGACCCCATCTACGTCAACTTCGGCTACCCGGACACCGAGGCCGAGCGCATCCGCGAGGACGTGCAGACCGGCAAGCTGACCCTGCCCGAGGGCGGCAAGATGGCCGCCGTGCTCAAGTTCGGCGACGGCTCCACCTACCCGCTGGAGGGGCGCGTCGATTTCACCGACAGCTTCGTCAACACCGGCACCGGCACCGTCAGCGCCCGCGCCGTGGTGCCCAACCCCGAGCAGAAGCTGTTGCCGGGGCAGTTCGTGCGGGTGCTGGTCAAGGGCCTGAGCCGGCCCAGGGCGATCACCGTGCCCGAGCGAGCCCTGGCCCAGGGGCCGCGCGGCACCTTCGTCTACGTGGTGGACAAGGACGGTGTCGCACGGGTGCGCGAGGTGAAGACCGGCGACACCTCCGAGGGGCGTTGGGTCATAGAGTCCGGCGTCGCCGAAGGCGACCGGGTCATCGTCGAGGGCTTGCCGAAGGTGCGGCCCGACTCGCCCGTCAAGGCCGTCGAAGCGCAGGACAAGCCCGCCGACCAGCCGAAACAGTCCTGAGGAGCGTCCGCCGTGATCTCACGCTTCTTCATCGACCGCCCGGTGTTCGCCGCAGTCATCTCCATCGTCATCATCCTGGGCGGCCTCGCGGCCATGCGTGCGCTGCCCATCGCCCAGTACCCGGAGATCCTGCCGCCCCAGGTGTCGGTCTCCGCCAGCTACCCGGGCGCCAGCTCCCAGGTCATCGCCGAGACCGTGGCGGCGCCGCTGGAGCAGGAGATCAACGGGGTCCAGGGCATGATCTACCAGCTGTCCAACTCCGACAGCAACGGCGCCATGAGCCTGACCGTGTACTTCCAGGTGGGCACCGATCCGGACCAGGCCACCATCGACGTCAACAACAAGGTGCAGGCCGCGCTTGCCAAGCTGCCCGAGGAAGTACGCCGGCAGGGCGTGAAGGTGGAGAAGAAATCCTCCGACATCCTCCAGGTGGTGACGCTGTTCTCCCCGGACGACTCCCGCGACCCGATCTACATCAGCAACTACGCGCTGATCAACGTGATCGACGAGCTCAAGCGCATCCCCGGCGTGGGCGATGCCAGCCAGTTCGGCTCCAAGGACTACTCCATGCGTATCTGGCTGCGGCCGGACAAGCTGGCGCAGTACGACCTGACCCCCACCGACGTGGTCAAGGCCATTCAGGAGCAGAACTCCCAGTTCGCCGCCGGCAGCTTCGGCAAGCAGCCCCTGAACCAGCCCCAGGACTTCACCTACACCGTCACCACCAAGGGCCGCTTCACCGAGCCGAAGGAGTTCGAGAGCGTCATCCTGCGTACCGACTCCACCGGTGCCAGCCTGCTGCTCAAGGACGTGGCGCGGGTGGAACTGGGCGCCCAGGACTATTCGCTGATGACCTCGCTGAATGGCCAGCAGAACGCCGCCTTCGGCATCTACCTGCAACCCGGTGCCAACGCCCTGGACACCGCCGAGGCGGTGGAGAACACCATGAAGCGCCTGGAGAAGCGCTTCCCCGACGGCATCGCCTACAAGATCCCCTACGACACCACCAAGTTCGTCAAGGTCTCCATCGAGGAGGTGATCCATACCTTCGTCGAGGCCCTGGTGCTGGTGATGCTGGTGGTCTTCATCTTCCTGCAGAACTGGCGTGCCACGCTGATTCCGGTGCTGGCCATCCCGGTGTCGCTGATCGGCACCTTCGCCGGCATGTACATGCTCGGGTTCTCGATCAACCTGCTGACCCTGTTCGGCATGGTGCTGGCCATCGGCATCGTGGTGGACGATGCCATCGTGGTGCTGGAGAACGTCGAGCGGGTGATGCGCACCGAGAAGCTCGGCCCGCGCGAGGCCTCGATCAAGGCCATGGAGGAGGTCACCGGTCCCATCGTCGCCATCGTGCTGGTGCTGTGCGCGGTGTTCATCCCGGTGGGTTTCCTCGGCGGCCTGGCGGGGCAGATGTACAAGCAGTTCGCGATCACCATCGCGGTGTCGGTGGTGATCTCCGGCATCGTCGCGCTGACCCTGTCGCCGGCGCTCTGCGCCCTGCTGCTCAAGCCCACCCACGAGGAGCCGGCGGCGCCGTTCCGCTGGTTCAACCGCTTCTTCGATCGCGCCACCGACGGCTACACCGCCGGCGTGCGCTTCTTCCTCAAGCGCAGCGTCATCGGCCTGCTGCTGTTCGGCGGGATGATCGCGCTGATGGTCATGCTGTTCGGCCGGGTGCCCGGCTCGCTGGTGCCGGATGAGGACCAGGGTTACGTGATCAACGCCTACTTCCTGCCGCCGGCCGCCTCCCTGACCCGCACCGAGGAGGTCACCAGCGCGGTGACCCAGCAGTTGATGAAGCACCCGGCGGTGCAGGACGTGGTCACCTTCGCCGGCTTCGACGTGCTCACCTTCGGCACCCGCAGCAACGCCGGGGTGTCCTTCGTGCCATTGAAGGACTGGAAGGAGCGCACCACCGACGAGCTGGATGCGCGCAACCTGCCGCCGGCCTTCATGGCCATGGGCGCCGGGCAGAAAGACGGCGTGGTGATGACCTTCAACCCGCCGCCGATCACCGGCATGAGCACCACCGGCGGCTTCGAGGCGTACATCCAGGACCGCTCCGGCGGCAGCGTCGCGCAGCTGGAGGAGACGGTCACCAAGTTCATCGGCGCCATCTCCAAGCGCCCGGAGCTGGTGGGGGTCAACACCACCTTCAACGCCAACGTGCCGCAGTACTACGTCGACCTGGACCGCACCAAGGCCCGCGCGCTGGGGGTGGCGGTGAACGATGTGTTCACCGCCATGCAGTCCACCTTCGGCAGCTACTACGTCAACGACTTCACCCTCTACGGGCGCACCTGGCAGGTGAGCCTGCAGGCCGAATCCGAGTTCCGCCGCAAGCCCGAGGACCTGAGCCAGGTGTACGTGCGCTCGGCCTCCGGCGACCTGGTGCCGCTGTCGTCCCTGGTGCGTGTGCAGCGCATCCTCGGGCCGGACTCCTATGCACGCTTCAACGTCTACCCGGCGGCCAAGATCCTCGGCGGCCCGGCGCCGGGCTACAGCTCCGGCCAGGCCCTGGCGGCGATGCAGGAGGTGGCGGACGAGGTGCTGGGCGAGGACTACAGCATCGGCTGGATCGGCTCGGCCTACCAGGAACTGGCCACCCAGGGCTCGGGCAGCAAGGCCTTCATCTTCGGCCTGGTGCTGGTGTTCCTCATCCTCGCCGCCCAGTACGAGCGCTGGACCCTGCCCATCGCCGTGGTCACCGCCGTGCCTTTCGCGGTGTTCGGCGCCATCCTCGCGGTGTGGCTGCGCGGTCTGTCCAACGACGTGTACTTCCAGGTCGGGCTGGTGACCCTGATCGGCCTGGCGGCGAAGAACGCCATCCTCATCATCGAGTTCGCGGTGCTCTGCCGCGAAGAGGGCATGGGCATCTTCGAGTCGGCGCTGGAGGCGGCCAAGCTGCGCTTCCGACCCATCGTCATGACCTCGCTGGCCTTCATCCTCGGGTGCGTGCCGCTGGCCATCAGCAGCGGCGCCGGCTCGGCGAGCCGACATTCGATCGGTACCGGCGTGATTGGCGGTATGCTTGCCGCCACGTTGCTGGCAACCTTCCTCATCCCGATGTTCTATCTGCTGGTGGAATCCGCCGCCGACAGGTTGGGGCGCAAGAAGAAGGCACCGGTCGCCGAGTGACGCCCGGCGCCATTCCCGCCAGCGCGGGACGCCCTTGAACATCGAACCGCATGCCCGCTTCACGGTCTTTTTTGCAGTCCACGGCGCCGCCTTCGGGGCGGCGCCCTGTTTTCAGGTGAACCATGAATTTCCGCATCCTGCTGATCCTCGGGTCGCTCAGTGCCTTCGGCCCGATGGCCATCGATTTCTACCTGCCGAGCTTCCCGGCGCTGGCCCTGGCCTTCTCCACCGACGTGGAGCACGTGCAGCTGAGCCTGGCGTCCTACTTCATCGGCCTGGCCATCGGGCAGTTGCTCTACGGCCCCATCGCCGACCGCTTCGGCCGGCGCCTGCCGCTGCTGGTGGGGGTGAGCCTGTTCACCCTGGCGTCGGTGGCCTGCGCGATGGCGCCGAGCCTGGAGTGGCTGATCGGCGCGCGCTTCGTCCAGGCCCTGGGCGGTTGCGCGGGCATGGTGGTCTCAAGGGCGGTGGTGCGCGATCTCTGCGACCCCATCGCCTCGGCCAAGGTGTTCTCGCAGCTGATGCTGGTGATGGGCCTGGCGCCCATCCTCGCGCCCCTGGGCGGCGGGTTGCTGCTGGACCTGTTCGGCTGGCCGTCGATCTTCTTCGGGCTGACCCTGTTCAGCGCCCTGGTGCTCACCGGCGTCTACCTGTGGCTGCCGGAGACCCTGACCACTGGCGACGAGCGCCCGCCGCTACGCGGTGCCCTGGGCCAGTACAAGCGGTTGCTGGGGGACGGGGTGTTCATCGGCTATGCCCTGACCGGCGGCCTGTCGATGGCCGGGATGTTCGCCTACATCGCCGGCTCGCCCTTCGTCTTCATCGAACTCTACGGCGTGCCGGCGGAGCACTACGGCTGGCTGTTCGGCGGCAACGCCCTGGGCTTCATCCTGGTGGCCCAGGTCAACGCCTGGCTGATGCGCTTCGGCGGGCCGGCCTACTGGATGCGGCGGGTGGTGTGGTTCTACCTGGGGTGCGCACTGGCGCTGCTGGCGGTGGCCAACGCGCATACCGAGGCGCTGTGGCCATTGCTGGTGCCGCTGTTCGGCTGCATCGCCAGCCTGGGCATCATCATTCCCAACGCCTCGGCCAGCGCCATGGCCGGCCAGGGCCGCCATGCCGGCAGTGCGTCGGCGCTGATGGGCAGCCTGCAGTTCAGCGTGGCGGCGGGCGCCGCCGCGCTGGTCGGGGTGTTGCACGATGGCTCGGCGATGCCGATGGCGATGGTGATCTGCCTGTGCGGCGCCGGAGCCGTGTGTGCGTCGCTGGTCACCTGGCGGCTGACCCGGGGCCAGCCGTCGGTGCTCGGCTAGCTCGCGGCCCGTCGTGCCGGTTCCGGCAGGACATGAGGCGCCTTGAGCCGCGCCTCCAGGGTGGCGACGAAGCGCCGGGCCTCGGCCTCGCTGCGGAAACTCACCGCGTGCTGGTCCATGCAGACCTGCCAGCTGTTGCCCTGGGTGGTACGGAGCGGTCGGACGATGATTTTCATGGTGCCCTCTCCCTGAGAAAGTGAGCCCCCAGTGTAGACCCGGTTAGATGACAGAAAATGATCCGGGTCAAGTGGCCGACTGGTGGTGCCTTGCCCGTCGACGGAGGGCGCTGGGCCCACAAAGTGCACCCTGCCAGCACGGGGTTCGCCTCGCTCTCTCCCACGTGGGCTCGGCGTATTCGTAGGATGGGTAGAGCCCGGCGAAACCCATCGGTGCAGAGCTTCAGGCAAAACGATATGCCATTCCCGGCCTCGCTTGGTGGAGGTAAAAAGCGACCTCCACCCTACGCAGTGGTCATGTCCGCGCATGGGGTCGCCGTCGTGGGAATTCATTCGCGCTGGGGCGCCCGGGAGGACACCCCAGCGACGGACGAATCTCAGAACCCTTCGAGCACGATCTTGCCCTTGGCCTTGCCGCTTTCCAGCAGCGCATGGGCGCGCTTGAGGTTGGCGGCGTCGATGCGGCCGAAGTGTTCGCCGACGGTGGTCTTCAGCACGCCGGCGTCGATCAGTTCGCTGACGCGGTCCAGCAGCTTGTGCTGCTCGATCATGTCGCAGGTCTCGAACATCGAGCGGGTGTACATGAACTCCCAGTGCAGCGAGATGCTCTTGCGCTTGAGCTTGAGCACGTCGAGGCCGGCCGGGTCGTCGATCAGGGCGAGCTTGCCCTGGGGCGCGAGGGCTTCCACCAGTTGCTCCAGGTGCTGGTCGGTCTGGGTCAGGCTGGCGACGTGGGTGACGCTGTCGATGCCGATGCGCTTGAGTTCGGCCGCCAGCGGCTGGCTGTGGTCGATGACGTGGTGGGCGCCCAGCTCGCGGACCCAGGCCTGGGTTTCCGGGCGCGAGGCGGTGCCGATCACGGTCAGGCCGGTGAGCTGGCGGGCCAGTTGCACGAGGATGGAGCCCACGCCGCCGGCCGCGCCGACGATGAGCAGGCTCTGGCCCTGGTCGGCCTTGCCTTCGGCGATGCCCAGGCGGTCGAACAGCAGCTCCCAGGCGGTGATGGCGGTCAGCGGCAGGGCGGCGGACTGGGCGAAGTCCAGGCTCTGCGGGCGCTTGCCGACGATGCGCTCGTCAACGAGGTGCAGCTCGGCGTTGCCGCCCGGGCGGGTCAGGGCGCCGGCGTAGAACACCTCGTCGCCCGGCTGGAACAGGGTCACGTCGCTGCCCACGGCCTTGACCACGCCGGCCACGTCCCAGCCCAGCACCTTGGCCTGGCCGTTCTCCGGCTGCACGTTGCGGCGGATCTTGGTGTCCACCGGGTTCACCGAGATGGCGCGGACTTCCACCAGCAGGTCACGGGGCCCCGGGGTGGGGGCGGGCAGTTCGACGTCCTGCAGCGAGTCGGCGTGGTCGATGGGCAGGGACTGGTAATAGGCGATGGCTTTCATCGGGGGCTCCTGGGCTCAGGCGAGGCGATCGAGAAGGGTGAGGGTGACGCCGTTGAGGCGGCTGCCATGGGCGTCGCCGAAGTGGCGGTAGTGGGCGGTGGCCTTGTGCGCCTCGAGGGCGGCTGCGTCGCGCCAGGTCTCCAGCATGACGAAGCGCAGGGTGTCGGCGCGGTCGCGGTGCAGGTCGTATTGCAGGCAGCCGGGTTCGCTGCGGCTGGCGGCGACCAGCTCGCGCAGGGCGGCTTCCACCGCCTCGGCCTGGCCGGGCTGGGCGTCGATGTGGGCGATCAGGTGCAGCGGCGTGGTCATGGTGGTTCTCCGGGAAAGATGGCGCATAGGTTGGGCTATTTCGCGGCGCAGAAAAATCAGCTAGAAGGCGACAGTCTTTCAAAGGAATTTTGAAAATGCTGCGCCTCGACGACCTCACCGTCTTCGTCCGTACCGCCGACCGTGGCAGCCTCTCGGCCGCCGCGCGCGAGCTGGAGATCTCCCCGGCGGTGGCCAGCGCGGCGCTCAAGCGCCTGGAGCAGCGTCTCGATGCGCGGCTGTTCGCGCGCTCCACTCGCAGCCTGCGCCTGACCGCCGAGGGCGAGCAGTACCTGGCGCATGCCCGTGCCGCGTTGCAGAGCCTGGACGAAGGCCGCCGGCAGCTGGCCGGCGGCAAGAGCGATATCGGCGGCCTGCTGCAGCTGTCGGCACCCTCGGACTTCGGCCGCAACGTGTTGCTGCCCTGGCTGGACGAGTTCCAGGCCGAGCACCCGCGCCTCGCCGTCCGTCTGTTCCTCAGTGACCAGGTGGCCGACCTGTTCCGCCAGCCGGTGGACATCGCCATCCGCTCCGGCGAGCCGGAGGACTCGAGCCTGGTGGCGCTGCCCCTGGCTCCCGGCAACCGACGCGTGCTCTGCGGCGCACCGAGCTACTTCGCCCGGCATGGCCAACCGCGCACGCCGGAGGAGCTGCACCGGCACAACTGCCTGCTCTATGTGCTGGGTGGCCGCGTGCACGACCAGTGGACATTCCACGAGGGCCGGCGCAGCCAGACCGTCACCGTGGCCGGCGACCGGGTCTGCGATGACGCCGACGTGGTGCGCCGCTGGGCGGTGGCCGGGCAGGGGCTGGTGTACAAGTCCTGGCTGGACGTCGCCGCCGATGTACGGGCCGGGCGCCTGCAGCTGGCGCTGGAGGATCACCTGGGCGAGCCCACGCCGCTGAACCTGATCTGCCCCCATCGCGCCCAGTTGAGCAAGCCGGTGAACCTGCTGCGCGAGTTCCTTCGCCAGCGTTGCGGCGAGCTGCTGGTCGGCGCGCCCTGGGAGGGCGTGGCCCGGCTAGTGCGCTGAGCGTCACAGCCAGCTGTTGTGCGGGCCGCGTCATTCGCTATTGTTGCTAGGGCGAGCCCACCTATCCGCCGTCCAGCCCTGGAGATGAGCCGTGATCCCCAGTCGTCCAGCCCCTTGCCCGTGTCGACGCGCATGGTCGTGAACGCCCTGCCGCCCGCTCCGGCGCGCCTCGGCCCGACCCTGGCGCTGGTCTTCTTCGGCTACCTGGTGCTCGCCCTGGGCGCCGTCTGGCTGGCGCGCCAGCCGGGCACCATCGCCACCCTCTGGTACGCCAACGCCTTCGGCATCACCTTCCTCTGGAACCAGCCGCTGCGTCGCTGGCCGGCGCTGCTCGGCGTGATGCTGGTGGCCAACATGTTGGCCGGGCAGGTGATGGGCGACACCCTCGCGATGTCCGCCAGCTTCCTGCCGGCCAACATGCTGGAGATGACCCTCGCCGCCTTCCTGCTGCGCCGCACCGGCGTGGCGCTGAACATGAGCCGCAGCCCGTCGGCCTTTCTCCGCTTCATCCTGCTTGGGGCCATGGTGCCGCCGCTGGTCAGCTCCACCCTGGGTGCGCTGATCGTGCAGAGCATCGGTTACGCCGGCTTCGGCCGGGTCTGGCTGTCCTGGTACGAAGGCGCGGTGCTCGGCACCCTGTCGATCCTGCCGCTGACGGTGCAGTTGCAGCAGCATGGCCTGCAGTCCCTGCGCTCGCCGAAGCGCCCCCACGAACTGCTCTTCTATGTGCCGCTGGTGCTGCTGGTGACCCTTGTGGCCTTGCGCCTGCTGCCTTCGCCCTTCGTCTACCTGTCGTTGCCGCTGCTGCTGGCGGCGGTGCGGCTGCCCTTCGCCGGCACCGCCCTGCTGGTGACCCTGACGTCCTTCAGCGGCGGCCTGATGGTCGCCATGGGCGGGCTGCAGCTGCCGCCGGTAACGCCGTTGTGGCAGGAAATCACGCTCTACCTGCCGCTGCTGCTGTCGTTGCTGCCACCGTTGCTGCTGGCCGCCGCCGTGGAGCAGGGCCGGCGACGCCAGCGCGAACTGGCCGCCAGCGAAGCGCGCTTTCGCGACGCCATGGAGCACTCGGCCATCGGCATGGCCCTGGTAGGGCTGGATGGTCGCTTGCAGCGCGTCAACCGCGCCCTGTGCGAGATGCTCGGCTACTCGCCGGACGAGCTGAGCGCGAAGAGCTTCCAGGGCATCACCCATGCCGAGGACCTCTCCGGCGACCTGGAGCTGGTACAGGACGCACTCGCCGGCCGTCGCGACAACTATCGGCTGGAGAAGCGCTACCTGCGCCGCGACGGCTCCGCGGTCTGGGCGCTGCTGGCGGTGTCGCTGGTGCGCGATGCGGAAGGGCGGCCGCTGTACTTCATCGCGCAGATCGAGGACATCGACCGGCGCAAGCGCGCCGAAGCCGAGCTGGCCGAGCTGGCCGAGCGTTACTCCCTCGCCACCGGCGCCAGCGGCGTGGGCGTCTGGGAGTGGGACCTGGTCAGCGACGACATGATCTGGGACGACAGCCTGTTCCGCCTCTACGGCATGCAGCCCCTGGGGCGCCCGGTGAGCTACGCGGAGTGGTCGCGCTTCGTCCACCCGGCCGACGCCGAAGCCCTGCACCGCGAACTGCAGCGGGTGCGCGAAGGCCTGGCGCGGCTGGATGTCGAGTTCCGCATCTTCCTGCCCAACGGTGAGGCGCGTGCCTTGCGCGGGCACGGTAGCCTGGCCCTCGACGCCGAGGGCAAGCCGACCCGGATGATCGGCACCAACTGGGACGTGACCCAGCTGCGCGAGCTCACCGAGCGGCTGAACGATGAGCGCGAGCGCCTGCAGGTGACCCTCAACTGCATCGGCGACGGGGTGATCACCACGGACCTGGATGGCCGCGTGCGCTTCCTCAACCCGGTGGCCGAGCGCCTCAGTGGCTGGAGCACGGCCGCGGCGCGCAACCAGGAGATCGAACGGGTGCTGCCGCTGGAGAGCGAGGACGGCCGGCCAGTGCCGAGCCCGGTGCGCCTGTGCCTGGAGCGCGGCACGGAGGAAAGCATCCCCGGGCTCTCGTCCCTGCGGCATGCCGCCGGCGGCCTGATCGCCCTGCGGGGCCAGGCGGCGCCGGTACGCAGCGCCGAGGGCGAGCTGCTCGGCAGCGTGCTGGTGTTCACCGACGTCAGCGAGGCGCGGGCGATGCAGAAGCACCTGCGCTACGCCGCCAGCCACGACGCCCTGACCGGGCTGCTCAATCGCTCGGCCTTCGAGGACGCGCTGGCGGAAAGCTGCCGCGAGGTGGAGCAGAACGCCGGGCACAGCGTGCTGTTCTTCATTGACCTGGACCTCTTCAAGCAGGTCAACGACAGCGCGGGCCATGCCGCCGGCGACGAACTGCTGCGGCGCATCTCGCGGCTGATGCAGGAGCAGGTGCGCAGCGGCGATCGGGTGGCGCGCCTGGGTGGCGACGAGTTCGCCATGATCCTGCGCAGCTGCCCCCTGGCCCAGGCGGAAATCCTCGCCGATCGGCTGATCGAGCAGGTACGCGGCCTGCGCTTCGAGTGGGAAGGCCGCACCTTCCAGGTCGGCGCCAGCATCGGCCTGGCCCCCTTGCATGCTGGCAACAGCGAGCCGGCCGAGCTGCTGCGCCAGGCCGACATCGCCTGCTACCGGGCCAAGCATGGCGGGCGCGGGCGCATGGCGGTGTATGTCGAGGCACTGGAGCACGGCTGAGAAAGCCGCCGACGAAACCACCGCGCGGATGCTTTTTTTGACGTGCGGGTCAAGTTAGAATGCGCGCCGTCGTGGCCATGGGGCTGCGACATGGGTTCCCTCACCCCATCGGCAAAAAGGACGTGAACCACCATGCCCGCAGCTCTTCCCAAGGTCTGGCGCCCCGCGCTGACCGGTCTCATCGCGTTCCACATCCTGATCATCATCGCCAGCAACTACCTGGTGCAGTTGCCCATGACCCTGTTCGGCTGGCAGACCACCTGGGGCGCCTTCAGCTTCCCTTTCATCTTCCTCGCCACCGACCTGACCGTGCGCCTGCTCGGCAAGCAGGCGGCGCGCCAGGTGATCGCCCGGGTCATGCTGCCGGCGCTGGCGGCTTCCTACGTCGTCTCGGTGCTGTTCCAGGACGCGGCGTTCCAAGGCTTCGCCGCCCTTGGCGAGTTCAACCTGTTCGTCGCGCGCATCTCCCTGGCCAGTTTCCTCGCCTATGTGCTGGGGCAGATCCTCGACATCCAGGTCTTCGATCGCCTGCGCAAGATGCGCCAGTGGTGGATCGCCCCGGTGGTCTCCACCATCGCCGGCAACCTGCTGGACACCTTCACCTTCTTCTCGGTGGCCTTCTGGCGAAGCGACAACCCCTTCATGGCCGAGCACTGGGTGGAGATCGCCACGGTGGACTACGGCGTGAAACTCGGCGTGAGCCTGGTGCTGTTCGTGCCGTTGTACGGCGTGCTGCTCAACGGCATCCTCCGTGCCATCACGCCGCGCAGCGAACGCGCCGCCTGACCCCCGGCATCAAGGCCTCGACGCCCCGTAGCCCCGTAGGATGGGTAGAGCGAAGCGAAACCCATCGATGCCCGGTCCATACAGGCAAGGCTTCGGTGTCCACCCGCAAAAAGGGCCGCTTAGCGGCCCTTTCCGGTTACTTCACCAGGCGTGCATCCAGGCTGTTCTGCGCCAGGCGCCGGGCCTGTTCCTCGCTCATGCCCAGGTGTTCGTGCAGGGCGAAGAAGTTCTCGGTGACGTAGCCGCCGAAGTAGGCCGGGTCGTCGGAGTTCACCGTCACCTTCACGCCACGTTCGAGCATGTCGAGGATGTTGTGCTGGCTCATGTGGTCGAACACGCACAGCTTGGTGTTGGACAGCGGGCAGACGGTCAGCGGGATCTGCTCGTCGATGATGCGCTGCATCAGGCGCTCGTCCTCGATGGCGCGCACGCCGTGGTCGATGCGCTCGATCTTCAGCAGGTCCAGGGCCTCCCAGATGTATTCCGGCGGGCCTTCCTCGCCGGCGTGGGCGACGGTGAGGAAGCCTTCGGCGCGGGCGCGGTCGAACACGCGCTGGAACTTGCTCGGCGGGTGGCCCATCTCGGAGCTGTCCAGGCCCACGGCGACGAAGGCGTCGCGGAAGGGCAGCGCCTGGTCGAGGGTCTTCTGCGCCTCGTCCTCGGAGAGGTGACGCAGGAAGCTGAGGATCAGCCCGGAGCTGATGCCGAGCTGCTTGCGGCCATCGTCCAGGGCGTGGCGGATGCCATCGAGCACCACCTCGAAGGGAATGCCGCGATCGGTGTGGGTCTGCGGGTCGAAGAAGGGCTCGGTGTGGATCACGTTCTGCGCCTTGCAGCGCTGCAGGTAGGCCCAGGTCAGGTCGTAGAAGTCCTGCTCGGTGCGCAGCACGTCGGCACCGGCGTAGTAGAGGTCGAGGAATTCCTGCAGGTTGCCGAAGTCGTAGGCGCGGCGCAGGGTTTCGACGTCGTGCCAGGGCAGGGTGACCTTGTTGCGTTCGGCCAGCGCGAACAGCAACTCGGGCTCGAGCGAACCTTCCAGGTGCAGGTGCAGTTCGGCTTTGGGCAAGGCATTGAGCCAGTCGTACATGGTGGTTTCTCGTTATCAGGCAAGGTCGACGGCAAGTTTAACTTCCCGGACAGGATTTCGCCGAGCGAGCGCCTGTACGGCAGGGGCGCTCGTGTTCATCGGGCGTCGCTCAGGCCGTCTCCTCCCGCCGGTAGGCGTAGGTGTCGGCGAAGCGCGAGAGCAGGTACTCGGCGCTGCTCACCGGCGGGTATTTCGGCGGGTTGTCGGCGCTGGAGCAGTTGGGCAGGCAGCTGATCTCCGTATCCGGGTGCGGTTCGGCGAAGAAGGGCATGGAGTAGCGGTGCACGCCCAGGGGGCTGATGACCCGGTGCGGCGTGGATTTGTACCGGTCGTTGCTCCAGCGCGCCATCATGTCGCCGATGTTGACCACGAAGCTGCCGGCGATGGGCGGTGCGTCGATCCACTGGCCGCGCACGTCCTGCACCTGCAGGCCGCCGGCGTCGTCCTGGTAGAGCAGGGTGACGCAGCCGTAGTCGGTGTGCGCACCGGCGCCCTGTTGCTCGGCGGAGCTGGCGGTGTGGCGCGGCGGGTAGTGGATCATGCGGAACACGCTAATGGGGTCGGCGAAGCGCGCATCGAAGAAGTCGCGCTCGATGCCCAGGGCCAGGGCGATGGCCCGCAGCAGGGTCTGCGCCAGCGCCTGCATGTCGGCGTAGTGCTGTTCCATCAGTTCCACCCAGCCGGGCAGCCCCGGGTGGCGGTTGGGCCCGCGCAGGGGCTTGCCGGCCAGCACCTCGGGGTGGTCGGCGGCCATGTGGAAGCCCATGTCGAAGGTTTCCTTCAGGTCGCTCGGCTTGCTCGGGTCGAGCTGCTCGGTGGCGATGGCGCCGTAGCCGCGATGGTGCGCGGTGCGGGTGATGTCGATCTGCAGCTTCTCGGCATCGGGCAGGGCGAAGAAGGTCTTGGCCGCGCGGGTCAACGCCTCGATGCGCTCGGGCGCGATGCCGTGCCCGGTGATGTAGAAGAAGCCCCAGTCGCGGCAGGCGGCGTCGATCTGCGCCGCGACCTGCTGCCAGGCCTGTTGGTCGTCGCCGTAGAGCGCGGCGATGTCGATGAGGGGAAGCTGGTTCATCGGGTGATCCTTGGAGCACAGGGTTCAATACCCTCTCCCCTGGCGCCAGGGGAGAGGGCGTCGCTTACTTCGGCAGTTCCGCCTTGATGCCTTCGACGTAGTAGTTCATGCCCGCCAGGTCGGCGTTGGTGGCGACCACGCCGTCGGCCAGCTTGAGGGCGCCGCCCTGGTCCTTGATCGGGCCGGTGAAGGGGTGGAACTCGCCGCTCTTGATGCTGGCGATGATTTTCTCTGCCTCGGCCTTCACGTCGGCCGGCACCAGGTCGCTGATGGGCAGCTGGATGGTGTCTTCGGCCAGGCCGCCCCAGTAGTCCTGGGATTTCCAGGTGCCGGCCATCACGCCTTCGGCGGCCTGGATGTAGTGCGGGCCCCAGTTGTTGACGATGGAGGTGAGCACGGCCTTGGGCCCGAAGTGCGCCATGTCCGAGGCGTAGCCAACGGAGTACACGCCACGGCGTTCGGCGGCCTGGATCGGCGCCGGGCTGTCGGTGTGCTGGAAGACCACGTCGACACCCTGGTCGATCAGCGCGTTGGCGGCGTCGGCTTCCTTGCCCGGGTCGAACCAGGAGTTGACCCAGACCACCTTGATCTCGGCCTGCGGGTCGTACTTGTTCAGCGCCAGCTGGATGGCGTTGATGTCGCGGATCACCTCGGGAATGGGGAAGGAGGCGATGTAGCCGATCTTGTGGCTCTTGGTCATCTTCGCCGCCAGGTAGCCGCCGACGTAGCGGCCTTCATAGGAGCGCGACAGGTAGGTGCCGAGGTTCTTGTCCTGCTTGTAGCCGGTGGCGTGCTCGAAGGTGACCTTGGGGAACTGCTTGGCCACCTTGGCGGTGGGGTTCATGTAGCCGAAGGAGGTGGTGAAGATCAGGTCGTAGCCGCCCTTGGCCATGTTGCGGATGACCCGCTCGGCGTCGGCGCCTTCGGCGACGTTCTCGACGAAGCTGGTCTCGACCTTGTCGCCCAGCTTGGCCACCAGCGCCTTGCGGCCCTCCTCGTGCTGGTAGGTCCAGCCGTGGTCGCCGATGGGGCCGACGTAGACGAAGCCGACCTTCAGCGGGTCGGCGGCGGAGGCGCCGAGGGTGGCGCTGAAGCCGATGGCGGCGACGAGCGTGCGCAGCAGGTTCTTCTTGGAATCGAACATGGGGGATGGGGCTCCTGGTCTGTTGTTCTGTGCTGTGCCCTGTGGGCTGACCAGGCGATTGCAAAAAATTGACCAACTGGACAGGCGGCGCGCAAAGCCGCGTGCCAGGCCCATCGAGGCAGGCGATGTGCACCGCCCGCGAGCGCGGATGGTGCACGAGGGGCGGTCCCCGCCGCCTGCTGGTGCGTCACCAGGGAATGGTCTGGCCCTGGTAGTCAATGTAGTGGTGGCCGCCGCGTCCGGCGTACGCCTCGACCTGCCGCACCAGGCCCTGGACGCTGGTGGCGACGTCGATCTCGGCGGACTCCCCGCCCATGTCGGTCTTCACCCAGCCCGGGTGCAGGCTCAGCACCGTGGGCGACGCGTCGCCCCATTCGGCCACCAGGCTGCGGGTCAGGGTGTTCAGCGCCGCCTTGCTGGCGCGGTACAGCGCCAGGCCGCCGGCATCGTTGCCGGCCACGCTGCCCAGTATCGAACTCATGAAGGCCAGGGTGCCGCCGGGCAGCAGGTTGCTCTTCAGGCGCTGGGCCAGGCGGATGGGGGCCACGGCGTTGGTGAGGAACAGCTGGGCGATCTCGGCCTCGGTGGCCTGCACCGCAGACTGGTGCGCCGGGCCGTAGACCCCGGCGTTGACCAGGATGAGGTCGAAGGCGCGGCCGTCCAGCTCACCGGCCAGGGTCTCCAGGCCGGCGACGCTGTCCAGGTCCAGGGTTTTCACCTCGACGCCCTCCAGCGCGGCCAGGTCGCCGGCGCCCTGCGGGTTGCGCACCGTGGCGGTGACCTGCCAGCCGGCGGCCTGCAGTTGCTTGACCAGGCCCAGGCCGATGCCCCGGGAGGCGCCGATGATCAATGCGGTTTGTGTGCTGCTCATGTGCGGTCCTCTGCATGTGAAGACCGGCAAGAGTAGCCGTTTATTGAATGCGTGTGCCTGGGCTTCCCGGACTGAAGTCCGGGCTACGCTTCGCACGGCCCAACCCTGTAGCCCGGGCTTCAGCCCGGGAGTGATGTCAGGTCAGTGCCCACCCTTCCACGGCTGGCCCAGGGACACGGGGGCGAACAGGCGGGTGCGCACGGCATCGCGGGAGAGCAGCACCAGCACCAGGATGGTCGCCACGTAGGGCAGCATCGCCAGCAGGTTGGCCGGGATGGCCAGGCCGACGCCCTGGGCCACCAGGTGGAGGATGCTGGCCAGGCCGAAGAGGTAGGCGCCCAGCAGCACGCGGAACACCCGCCAGCTGGCGAACACCACCAGGGCGAGGGCGATCCAGCCGCGCCCGGCGGTCATGTTCTCCGCCCACATCGGCGTGTACGCCAGGGACAGGTAGGCCCCCGCCATGCCCGCCATCGCCCCGCCGAAGAGCACCGCCAGGGTGCGCACGCGCAGCACCGGCAGGCCCATGGCGCTGGCCGCGTCGGGATTCTCGCCCACGGCCTGGAGCACCAGGCCGATGCGGCTCCTGAGCAGCGCCCAGGCGATCAGCACGAACAGCGCGAAGGACAGGTAGACCATCAGGTCCTGGCTGAACAGCATCTTGCCCAGCAGCGGAATGCCGCTGAGCAGCGGGATGGCAACCGGCTCGAAACCGTGCAGCGGCTTGCCCACCCAGGCGGCGCCGACGAAGGACGAGAGGCCGATGCCGAAGATGGTCAGCGCCAGCCCCGTGGCCACCTGGTTGGCGTTGCAGCCCAGGGCCACGAGGGCGAACAGGGCGGACAGCAGCATGCCGGCGGCCATGGCCAGCAGCACGCCGAGCCACAGGTTGCCGGTGCTGATGGCGGCGATGAAGCCCACCACCGCACCGAACAGCATCATCCCTTCCTGGCCGAGGTTGAGCACGCCGCTCTTCTCGCACACCAGCTCGCCCAGGGCGACCAGCAGCAGCGGCGTGCCGCAGCGGACCATGGCGTAGAGGATGTTTGTGATTAGATCGATGTCCATTGGGAAACCTCGGTTTTGTAGCGGGAAGCTGGAAGCTCGAAGCTGGAAGAAAAAGCGTCGTTCATGTCTGTTGCACGCCGTTCATGTCTGTTGCACCGTCTTCAAGCTTCCGGCTTTCGGCTTCCAGCTCCACGCCAAGCGTGGCCGATAAAGAATCAACACATCGCAGGCGAGCAGGAAGAACAGCATCATTCCCTGGAACAGCTGGGTGATCGATTGCGGCAGGTTCAGCGCCATCTGTGCGTTCTCGCCGCCGAGGAACAGCAGCGCCATCAGCAGCCCGGCGACGAGGATGCCGAAGGGGTTGAGGCGACCGAGGAAGGCCACGGTGATGGCCGCGTAGCCGTAGCCCGGCGACACCTGCGGCACCAGCTGGCCGATGGGGCCGGTGACTTCGCCGACGCCGGCCAGGCCCGCCAGGCCGCCGCTGACCAGCAGCGCCAGCCAGACCAGGCGCTTTTCGCGGAAGCCGACGAAGCCGGCGGCGCGCTTGTCCAGGCCCAGCACCTTGATCTGGAAGCCGAGGAAGCTCTTGTGCAGCAGCACCCACACCGCCACCAGGGCGAGGAGGGCGAAGTACAGGCCGATGTGCAGGCGCAGGTCCTCGACCACCGGAGGCAGGCGCGAGGCGTCGCCGAACATGGCCGACTCGGGGAAGTTGAAGCCGGCCGGGTCCTTCAGCGGGCCGTGCACGGCGAACAGCAGCAGGTTCAGCGCCACGTAGTTGAGCATGATGGTGGTGAGGATCTCGTTGGCGTTGAAGCGCGTGCGCAACCAGGCCGCCAGGCCGCCCCAGGCGGCACCGGCGAGGATGCCGGCAGCCAGCACCAGGGCCAGGGCCCAGCGGCTTTCCCAGTCGATGATGTGCACCGCCACGGCGCTGCCGGCCAGGGCGCCCATGAGCAGCTGGCCCTCGGCGCCGATGTTCCAGATGCGCGCCTGGTAGGCCACCGCCAGGCCCAGGGCGCAGAGCAGGATCGGCAGCGCCTTCACCAGCAGCTCGGAGAGGCCGTAGAGGTCGCTGATGGGCGCCACCAGCAGCGCGTGCAGGGTTTCCAGCGGGTCATGGCCGAGGGCCACGAACAGCGCCGAGCCGCAGGCCAGGGTCAGCAGGCCGGCCAGTACCGGGGACAGCAGGAGCATCGCGCGCGACTGCTGCGTGCGGGGTTCCAGGGATAGCAACATGAAAGGCTCCGGGCGCTCAGGCGGCTTGGGTCGAGTCGAACTGGCCGGCCATCCAGCGGCCGACCTCCTGCGGGCTGGTGTCCGCCACCGGTTTCTGCGCCGACAGCTCGCCGCTGCACAGGGCGCCGATGCGGTCGCTGATCTGGAACAGCTCGTCGAGGTCTTCGGAGATCACCAGGATCGCCGCGCCGGCATCGCGCAGGGCGATCAGCGCGCGGTGGATGGCGGCAGCGGCGCCGACGTCCACGCCCCAGGTGGGGTGGGCGGCCACCAGCAGCTTGGGTTGCTGGAGGATTTCGCGGCCGAGGATGAACTTCTGCAGGTTGCCGCCGGAGAGGCTGCGGGCGGCGGTATGGGCGTCCGGGGTCTTCACCGCGAAGCGCTGGATGATCTCGTTGGCGAAGGCCAGCACCTGGCCGCGGCGGATCATCCCGCGGCTCAGCAGCCCACGCTGGAAGCCGGTGAGCAGGGCGTTGTCGGCCAGGCTCAGGTCCGGCACCGCGCCGTGGCCCAGGCGTTCGGCGGGGACGAAGGCCAGGCCCCGGGCGCGGCGCGCATCCGGTGGCAACTGGCCCACCGGCTGGCCGGCGAAACGGATGGCGCCGGCGTTGCCGGCGGGCAGGCGACGCTCGCCGGAAAGCAGGGCGAGCAGCTCGTCCTGGCCATTGCCGGCGACCCCGGCGATGCCGAGGATCTCGCCGCTGCGCACATCCAGGCCGAGGTTCTTCAGCGACATGCCGAACGGGTCGGGATTGCGCCAGTCGAGGCCCTGCAGACTGAGGAAGGGCGCGCCGCCGCTGACCTTGGGGTAGCTGGCGACCAGGCCTTCTGCGTCGCCCACCATCAGCCGTGCCAGCTCCAGGTCACTGCACCGGGCCGGCACGCAGTGGCCGGACACGCGACCGCCGCGCAGTACCGTGGCGCTATGACAGAGGGCTCGCACCTCGCCCAGCTTGTGGCTGATGAAGAGGATGCTGCAGCCCTCGGCCGCCAGGCGGCGCAGGGTGACGAACAGTTCGTCGGCCTCCTGTGGGGTGAGCACCGAGGTGGGCTCGTCGAGGATCAGCAGGCGGATGTCCTGCATCAGGCAGCGGACGATCTCCACCCGCTGGCGCTCGCCGATGGACAGCGCATGCACCAGGCGCCCGGGCTCCAGGGCCATGCCGTAGCGCTGCGACACCTCGCGGATGCGCGGCTCCAGCTGCCGGGGCGTGCCGGCCTCGCGGCCGAGGGCCAGGGCGATGTTCTCGGCCACGGTGAGGGTTTCGAACAGGGAGAAGTGCTGGAAGACCATGCCGATGCCCAGCGCCCGGGCCTGCGCCGGGTCGCGCACGCGCAGCGCCTCGCCCTGCCAGCGGATCTCGCCGGCATCGGGCTGCACCACGCCGTAGATGATCTTCATCAGCGTGCTCTTGCCGGCACCGTTCTCGCCCAGCAGGGCGTGGATCTCGCCGGGCTCGATGCGCAGGTCGACGCGGTCGTTGGCCAGGCAGCCGGGGTAGCGCTTGGTGATGCCGAGCATCTCCAGGCGCGGTGGGGGAGTGGGGCTGTTCATCGTGGTCTTTCCCGGAAAGAGTGCTGGCCAGACAAAGCAAAAAGCTGGCCACCGGGTCAGGAAGGTCCGCGCGGGCTCGCGTGCGTAAGCGCCTGCGGGAAATCCATGGGTGGAATGGGCATTGCGAGGGCATTTTCCTGCACGCTTTCGGGGCGGCGTGGTTCCCAATGGCGCAGCGATGCCTGATCGAAATTCGACCAGCCCGGCGCAGCGCCCATGGGCACTGGCCTGGAGAAGTTGTTCCCAAGGTTATCCACAGGACTGTCCACGGTCCGTGTGGACAATGGCGGTGCGTCGCGCCGGTATTCCGGCGTCAAGCTCCACAAGTGGGAAAAATAAAGCTAGACCCTTCAGGTGCTTACGCGGTAGACACGGGGCCCCACGGGGGCTGGTCACGAAACGAACAGTTCCGGGCAAGCGGCGGCCGGCGGCGCCCCGGGCGATTGCTCAAAAGGTTATCCACAGGCTTGTCCACGCTTTGTGTGGGTGGTTCAGGCAGCGGATTCAGCCTCCATCGGCCGGCTCCCGGTAGGGTGGACATCGCTCTTTCTGTCCACCGGCGGAGTCGATCCTGTGCTGCGGTGCTGAGCCTCGTGCTGGAGAACACTATTCGTGCACATTCAGCCCCGCTTGGTGGACCGGTGAAGCGGGGTCCACCCTACGAAGCCTCCAGCTTGGGAGGAGGTTGTCGCCATGTAGGGTGGACATCGCTTTTCATGTCCACCAGGGGAGCCGTAGCCCGGGCTTCAGCCCGGGAGCGGTGGCCCGAGCTGACTTGGGACCTTAGAGGTGCTGGTGGCCCGGGGAGCGCTTAGAAACTGAATTCCATGTTCAGGGTCGGGGTGGAGGTGCGGCTGCCACGGCCGCCGTCGACGCCGAACTTGTTGTGCCAGTACTCGTAGCCGACTCCGAACCAGAGGTTGGGCTTGATGTTCTTGCCTGGGCGCGCGGCGACCATCAGCGAGGTGCGCATCAGGGTTTCGGCGGCGGTGTCCCTGTCGTTGTAGTCCTCGCCCTTTTCACCCACGTGGTTGATGTAGCCCTGGAACTTGGCGGCGTGGTCGCCGACCTGGAAGGGGCGCAGCCAGGTGAGGTTGAGGTTGTAGGTGCCGTCGAAGGTCATCTCCTCGTGGCGCGCGCCGGGGATGCCGGTCTGGTTGCGCTCGCGGTAGTAGAGCAGGCTCAGGTCGAGCACGCCGACGGTGTTGAACTTGAGGGTGGGGCCGAACACGATGGCGCGCTTGTTGGAGGAGGCGCGGTTGTTGTTGCGGTTGACGTCGAAGCCGGCCGTGAAGGCGTAGTCCTTGATCAGGCCGTCGCCCTGCTTCTGGTCGAACACCCGCGAGGCGAACAGCTGGTGGCGGTACACCGCGTAGACCTCGCTGCCGCCGTGGTCGGTGCCCTTGCGCGGGTCGCGGTTGTCGGAGAGGAACACATCCAGGTTGAAGAAGTTGCTGCCGTACTGGTAGCCGCTGGCGTGGGTGAGGCTGTAGATGCGCTTGGCGAACTTGTTCGGGTTGTTCGGGTTGGTGAACTGTTGTCCGTAGCGGAACCCGATGCTGTTGTTCATCCACTCCAGTGCGGAGGCTTCCCCGACCGTGAATAGGGCGAGAGCGACCGTGGCTCCCTGCAGTGCTTTTTTCATTGTTATGGCTCCTGTTCCTGGGATCTCGATGCCGTGGCTCGTGCACCGAGGGCGCAAGTATCAGCACATCCGGATTGATCACCAAAGAACAGAATGTAGAGCATCCCGATGCCGATACGGCATCACTTGATTGACCTGAAAGTCAGTATTTTCAGGGCTTTATCGGGATTGTGTACAAAGCGCGAACGTAGATGGCTCTAGCGCGCGGGCTGCAGCCGTACACCCTTCGAGAGCCCGTGGCGGGCCGGGGGCATGAAAAAATGGGCGGGACCTGTCCTACGGGCGGTTGCCCGAGGTGCTCCGAGGCTGTGGCCGCTCTTCGCGCTCACGCAGGGTGATTTCCTCGGTCAATTGTCGAGCCAGCGCATCCACCGCGACGGGCAGGTAGCGGCCGCCCCGCACATAAAGGCCGAGGTCGTTGAAGATGCCGCCATTGTCGGTCAGCGGCAGGTGCACCAGGTCGCCGGCCTCGAGATCGGCCTCGATACCGATGCGGGTCTGGAATGCCACGCCCATGCCGCGCTTGACCAGCTGTCGGGCCAACTCCACCGAGCTGCTTTCCAGCACGGGCCTGTCGGCCAGGCTCATGCGCTTCTGCAGCGGGCCGAGCAGGTGGTGGATGGATAGCTCGCGCTTGGCCAGGATCAGGCCGTGCTCGACGCAGGCGGCGAAGCTCACCTCGTGCAGCGAGGCCAGCGGATGCCCGCGCGGGACGATGGCGCCGAGGCGGAAGTGGCCGACGCTGAGCTGTTGCAACTCGGCGCTGCGGGGCAGGAAGAAGGCCAGGCCGAGGTCGGCGGCGCCGCTCAGTACCGCCTCGGGGATGGCTTGCGAACCCATGGCGGTGACACCGATGGTCACCCGTGGATAGCGCTCGTGCATGGCCTTGAGCACCCGGGGCAGCAGGTCGATGGTCACGCCTTCGACGGTGGCGATCTCCACGTGGCCGGTGCGCAGCCCCTGCATGGCGTCCAGTTCCGAGCGCACGCGCTCGACGTCCTGCAGCACCACGGTGATGTGGCGGGTGAGGATCTCCCCGGCCGGTGTCAGGCGCAGGCCGGCGGGCAGGCGGTCGAACAAGGGTGCGCCGATCTCGTCTTCCAGCTTGAGGATCTGCCGGTTCACCGCCGAGGAGGCGACGTTGAGCCGGCGCGCCGCCTCGCGGATGGAGTTGCAGCGGCGCACCATGTCGAAATAGTGGATCGCGGGCGAGTGGATGCGCAGCTTGCCGGTCATGGCGCCGGGGCCTCGATGGCGGCGAGCTGGCTGCGGCCGCGGCTGATGTCGCCGAGCAGGCGCTGCAGCGGTTCGCGCTGGGCTTCCGGAAGGGCCAGCTGCAGCCAGGCGCCTTCGGCGTCGTAGTCCTCGCTTTCGAGCTGGGCCTGGAGGTCGGCCAGGCGCGCCTTGAACAGCGCCAGCTCGGCGAAGGCCAGGTGGCAGCGGAAGTGCGACAGGCGCAGCAGCGGCAGGCGCTCGCCCCCTTGCAGGCACTTGGCGGCGCTGCCGCCGTAGGCACGGGCGAGGCCGCCGGTGCCGAGCTGGATACCGCCGTACCAGCGGATCACCAGCACCGCGACCCGGTCCATGTCCTGGCCCTCGATGGCCGCCAGTATGGGGCGCCCGGCGGTGCCGCCGGGTTCGCCGTCGTCGCTGAAGCGGTACTGCGCGCCCACCTTCCAGGCCCAGCAGTTGTGCGAGGCGGCGGGGTCGCTGGCGGCGGCGATGAAGGCCTGGGCCTCGGCCGCGCTGGTGACCGGCGCGGCGAGGGCGATGAAGCGGCTTTTGCGGATTTCCTCGCGGTATTCGCAGGGCGCGGCAAGGGTGAAGGGCATCAGCTGGCGGGTGTCGGCGGGGTGAGGCCGCAGCCCTTGAGGATGATGTGGGTGAGGCTCTGCGCGGCGATTTCGAAGTCGTCCTTGGTCAGGCGCTTGCGCCCGCTGACGCGGCAGATCTGCGAGCCGAAGTCGGCGTAGTGCTGGGTGCTGCCCCAGAGCAGGAAGATCAGGTGCGTGGGGTCGACGGCGTCCATCTTGCCGGCGGCGATCCAGGCTTCGAACACGGCGGCGCGGCCCCTGAACCAGTCGCGGTAGTCCTGATCGAAATGCTTCTCCAGGCAGGCACCACCGCTGATCACCTCCATGGCGAAGATCTTCGAGGCCAGCGGGAAGCGTCGCGAGAACTCCAGCTTGGCGCGGATGTAGCGGGCCAGTGCCTCGGCCGGGTCGTCATCGACCGTCAGGGT
This sequence comes from Pseudomonas sp. 57B-090624, assembly GCF_003234055.1. Taxonomy (NCBI): domain Bacteria; kingdom Pseudomonadati; phylum Pseudomonadota; class Gammaproteobacteria; order Pseudomonadales; family Pseudomonadaceae; genus Pseudomonas; species Pseudomonas sp. 57B-090624. The sequence continues at coordinate 25,023 of NZ_QKRU01000031.1, read as the reverse complement.
GTTGAAGGTGCTGTCCCAGAGTTCGAGGATGTTGCTCAGCACCGCCACGTAGAGGCCCAGTTTGTTGCTGAAGTAGTAGTGCAGGTTGGCCTTGGGCAGGCCGGCACGCAGCGCGATGGTGTTCATGCTGGTGCCTTTGAAACCGTGCTTGGCGAATTCCTCCTCGGCGGCGGCGAGGATGGTCTCTTCGTTCTTCTGGCGGATGCGGCCGGCGGGCTTGCCGGTGGAGCTGGGGCTGTGGGCGGGGACCAGGACAGTCATAGGTCATCCAGAGGTATCAGGAAGCGGGCGAATGCACTGATAACCCAAGCGTGGGGCCGCCGACAAGACAAAACTGTTGCGGCGGTCAGGTTATCCACAGGTTTTGTCGGGCCTGCACCATGATGGGTCGGTTTTTCCCCGTTGCGCACCGCGCCAGACCCCGTCCGGGGCCTGGTGCGGCGGCCCTCAGGCTCGCTCGGCGGCACCGTCCGTCCGGGCGGCGTGCTGCTCTTCCGGCAGCACCAGGCTGAGCAGGATGGCGGTGATGCCGCCGCAGGTGATGGCCGAGTCGAACAGGTTCTGCACGATAGGCGGCAGCTGGTGCAGCAGGGTCGGTTGCGCGGCGATGCCCAGGCCGACGCCGAAGGAGCCGGCGATCACCAGCAGGCTGCGGCGGTCCAGGTGCGCCTGGGCGAGGATGCGGATGCCCGCCGCCGCCACGCTGCCGAACATCACCAGGGTGGCGCCGCCGAGCACCGGCTTGGGAATCTGTTGCAGCACGGCGCCGATCAGCGGGAACAGGCCGAGGATGAACAGCAGGGCACCGATGTACAGGCCGACATGGCGGCTGGCGACGCCGGTCAGCTGGATCACCCCGTTGTTCTGCGCGAAGGTGGTGTTGGGGAAGGCGCTGAAGGTGGCCGCCAGCAGGCAGCTGATGCCATCGCCGAGCACGCCGCCCTTGAGTCGCGCCTCGTACTCCGGCCCCTTGAAGGGCTTGCGCGAGATCATGCAATTGGCGGTCAGGTCGCCCACGGTCTCGATGGTGCTGATGAGGTAGATCAGCGCCACGGGGACGAAGGCCGTCCAGTCGAAGGCGAAGCCGTACTTGAAGGGCACCGGCACGCTCACCAGCGGCAGGTCGGGCAGCGCCTGGGGCACCAGCTTGCCGCTGAAGAAGGCCACGACGCTGCCCACCGCCAGGCCGATGAGGATCGACGACAGGCGCACCCAGGGATTGCGCGAGCGGTTGAGCAGGATGATGGTCGCCAGCACCAGGCCGCCCAGGGCCAGGTTGCCCGGCGCGCCGAAGTCCGGCGCCTTGAAGCCGCCGCCGATGTCGGTGATGCCGACCTTGATCAGGCTGACGCCGATCAGGGTGATGACGATGCCGGTCACCAGCGGGGTGATCACCCGGCGCAGGTGGCCGATGAAGCGGCTCAGAACGACCTGCACGAAGGCGCCGAAGAAGCACACGCCGAAGATCATCGCCAGGATGTCCTCCGGGCTGCCGCCGCGGCTCTTCACCAGGAAGCCCGCCGACAGCACCGCACCGAGGAAGGCGAAGCTGGTGCCCTGCAGGCAGATCATCCCCGCGCCGATGCCCAGCGGGCGCCGCGCCTGGAGGAAGGTGCCGACGCCGGAAACCATCAGCGCCATGCTGATCAGGTAGGGCAGGTGCTCGCCCAGGCCCAGCGCCGCGCCGATCACCAGCGGCGGCGTGATGATGCCGACGAAGCTGGCCAGCACATGCTGCAACGCGGCGCAGAACGCCAGCAGCGGTTTCGGCTTGTCGTCCAGGCCGTAGATGAGTTCGGAATTGCTGGGTTCTTCAGCGTGCATGCTGGCCTCGGCAGGTGGGAGCGACGGACCGGGGCGGTTCGCCGGAGCAGATGCCGGCTCATTGCAAAAAATTGACCAGGTGCGCAGGTTTTTTGCTTTCCACCCTGCAAGGCCCAGGGGTGGCGGGCGCTACGGGATAGGCGTGTGAGCTGCGCTGGGTATGACCGAAGGGGGTCTCCTGCACCAAATCGGGGTCGCCCGCTTCATTGCTGGGCGTTCGGTGACGCTCATTCTCTCCGTAGGATGGGTAGAGCCCCGCGAAACCCATCGCTCCGATGATGGGTTTCGCTCCGCTCTACCCATCCTACGATTCAGTTCAGAGTGCGGCTTCGTAGGGTGGACCACGCTTCACCGGTCCACCAGGCGGAGTGGAAGGGGAACTCAAGCGCTCCGCCAGCCCGCTATTCCCCGCGAACACACCTCAGCCCGTCGCTGCCAGCGCCTCCAGGAAGCTCTCCAGCACCAGGTGCGGGCGGCGGCCCTTGCGGGTGACGGTGGCGAGGCTGAGGTCGTAGAAGCGGCTCGCCGGCTTGAGGGCGCGCAGCCGGCCCTGCTGCACCCAGAAGGTGGCGTAGTGGTCCGGCAGGTAGCCGATGTAGCGCCCGGTGAGGATGAGGAAGGCCATCCCCTCGCGGTCGGAGGCGCTGGCGGTGCAATGCAGCGCCTGGTAGTGGGCCTGGATATCGGCCGGCAGGCGGAAGGTGGGGGCGATGGCCTCCTGCTCGTTGAGGCGCGCGTCGCTGAGCTGGGCGTCGTCGGCGTAGAACAGCGGGTGGCCCACGGCGCAATACAGCAGCGAGCGCTCGTCGTACAGCGGCTGGTATTCCAGCCCCGAGAGCGCCACGGTCTGCGGCACCACGCCGACGTGCACGCGGCCGTCGAGCACGCCTTGCTCCACCTCGCTGGGCGGGGTCATGCGGATGTTGATCACCACGTCCGGCCCGCGCTCCTTGAGGCGCGACAGGGCGTGGGTGATGCGCATGTGGGGGAGAGTGACGAGGTTGTCGGTGAGGCCGATGTTCAACTCGCCGCGCAGGTGCTGGTGCAGGCCGTTGACCTCGGTGCGGAAGCTCTCCAGGGCGCTGAGCAACTGCAGCGACGACTGGTACACCTCGCGCCCCTCCTCGGTCAGGGCGAAGCCGGCGCGGCCGCGCTGGCACAGGCGCAGGCCGAGGCGCTGCTCCAGGTCGCTCATCTGCTGGCTGATGGCCGAGCGGCTGATCCCCAGCACGCTCTCGGCGGCCGAGAAGCCACCGCACTCGACGACGCTGCGGAAGATGCGCAGCAGGCGGATATCGAAGTCGCTGACCTGGGCCAGCGCTTCCGGGCGACGGGTGCTCATCAGTTTAGTGGTCCGTGATCTGAAGATATGAAAAGTTGAATTTTCATGACTTTATGCCCGTGGCAATGTCGACTGCAAGAACCACCGGGTTCTCCCCCACAACCCACGCCCCATCGCGAGGCAGACAAGAATGAACATGCCGCAGACCGCCACCCCCTCCCTGGCCAGCCAGTTGAAGCTGGACGCCCACTGGATGCCGTTCTCCGCCAACCGCAACTTCCAGCGTGACCCGCGCCTGATCGTGGCCGCCGAAGGCAGCTGGCTGATCGATGACCAGGGCCGTCGCATCTACGACAGCCTGTCGGGCCTGTGGACCTGTGGCGCCGGCCACTCGCGCAAGGAAATCCAGGAGGCCGTGGCCAAGCAGCTCGGCACCCTCGACTACTCCCCGGGCTTCCAGTACGGCCACCCGCTGTCGTTCAAGCTGGCCGAGAAGATCGCCGACATGACCCCGGGCGAGCTGAACCACGTGTTCTTCACCGGCTCGGGCTCCGAGTGCGCCGACACCGCGGTGAAGATGGCCCGCGCCTACTGGCGCCTGAAAGGCCAGGCCACCAAGACCAAGCTGATCGGCCGCGCCCGTGGCTACCACGGCGTGAACGTCGCCGGCACCAGCCTTGGCGGCATCAACGGCAACCGCAAGATGTACGGCCAGCTGATGGACGTCGACCACCTCCCGCACACCCTGCAACCGGGCCTGGCCTTCACCAGGGGCATGGCCGAGACCGGCGGCGTGGAGCTGGCCAACGAGCTGCTGAAGCTGATCGAACTGCACGACGCCTCGAACATCGCCGCCGTGATCGTCGAGCCCATGGCCGGCTCCGCCGGTGCGCTGGTGCCGCCGGTGGGCTACCTGCAACGCCTGCGCGAAATCTGCGACGCCAACAACATCCTGCTGATCTTCGACGAGGTCATCACCGCCTTCGGCCGCATGGGCAAGGCCACCGGTGCCGAGTTCTTCGGCGTGACCCCGGACATCATGAACGTGGCCAAGCAGATCACCAACGGCGCCATCCCCATGGGGGCGGTGATCGCCAGCCGCGAGATCTACCAGACCTTCATGAACCAGGCGACGCCCGAATACGCCGTCGAGTTCACCCACGGCTACACCTACTCCGCCCACCCGGTCGCCTGCGCCGCCGGCCTCGCCGCCCTGGAGCTGCTGGAGAAGGAAAACCTCATCCAGCAGGCCGCCGAGCTGGCCCCGCACTTCGAGAAGGCCATCCACGGCCTGAAGGGCGCCAAGCATGTGGTCGACATCCGCAACTGCGGCCTGGCCGGCGCCCTGCAACTGGCCCCGCGTGACGGCGACGCCATCGTCCGCCCGTTCGAGGCCGGCATGGCCCTGTGGAAGGCCGGCTTCTACGTCCGCTTCGGCGGCGACACCCTGCAGTTCGGGCCGACCTTCAACGCCAAGCCGGAAGAGCTCGACCGCGTGTTCGACGCCGTCGGCCAGGCCCTGCAAGGCGTCAACTGATGAGCGCACGGCCCCAGGCTGTGCCCACCGTGCAGGTGGACACCGACGAGGTCATCGTCACCGAGTGGCGTTTCGCCCCCGGTGCCGAGACCGGTCGCCACCTGCATGGCCATGACTACGTGGTGGTGCCGATGACCGATGGCACCCTGCTGCTGGAAACCCCGGAGGGCGACAGGCACGCCCCCCTGGTGGCCGGCCGGAGCTACTTCCGCAAGGCCGGCGTCGAGCACAACGTGATCAACGCCAGCGACCACGAGATCGTCTTCATCGAAACCGAAATCAAGTGACGTCCCACCCTCTCCCCGTGAGGAGAGGCCTGGCGCGAGCCGATGCCCGCGCCCCAGGGACCACCCCGACAAAGCCCTACAAGAGAGATGACCATGAGCACCATCCAGCACCTGATCCACGGTGAGCTCGTTACCGGCGAAGGCCGCACTGCCGACGTGTTCAACCCGTCCACCGGCGAATCCACCCGCAAGGTCGCCCTGGCCAGCCGCGCCACCGTGCAACAGGCCATCGACTCGGCCAAGGCCGCCTTCCCGGCCTGGCGCAACACCCCGCCGGCCAAGCGCGCCCAGGTGATGTTCCGCTTCAAGCAACTGCTGGAGCAGAACGAAGCGGAAATCTCCCGCCTGATCAGCGAAGAACATGGCAAGACCCTCGAGGACGCCGCCGGCGAACTCAAGCGCGGCATCGAGAACGTCGAGTACGCCTGTGCCGCCCCGGAAATCCTCAAGGGCGAATACACCCGCAACGTCGGCCCCAACATCGACGCCTGGAGCGACTTCCAGCCGCTGGGCGTGGTCGCCGGCATCACCCCGTTCAACTTCCCCGCCATGGTGCCGCTGTGGATGTACCCGCTGGCCATCGCCTGCGGCAACTGCTTCATCCTCAAGCCCTCCGAGCGCGACCCCAGCTCCACCTTGCTGATCGCCCAGCTGCTGCACGACGCCGGCCTGCCCAAGGGCGTGCTCAACGTGGTGCACGGCGACAAGGAGGCCGTGGACGCCCTGATCGAAGCGCCGGAAGTGAAGGCCATCAGCTTCGTCGGCTCGACCCCCATCGCCGAATACATCTACGCCGAAGGCACCAAGCGCGGCAAACGCGTCCAGGCCCTGGGCGGCGCCAAGAACCACGCCGTGCTGATGCCCGACGCCGACCTCGACAACGCCGTCAGCGCGCTGATGGGCGCTGCCTATGGCTCCTGCGGCGAGCGCTGCATGGCCATCTCCGTGGCCGTGTGCGTGGGCGACCAGATCGCCGACGCGCTTGTGCAGAAGATCGTCCCGCAGATCAAGGGCTTGAAGATCGGCGCCGGCACCAACTGCGGCCTCGACATGGGCCCGCTGGTCACCGCCGCCGCCCGCGACAAGGTGGTCGGCTACATCGACGACGGCGTCGCTGCCGGCGCCAAGCTGGTGGTGGACGGCCGCGGCTACCGCGTTGCCGGCCATGAAGACGGCTACTTCGTCGGCGGCACCCTGTTCGACAACGTCACCGCCGACATGCGCATCTACCAGGAAGAGATCTTCGGCCCGGTGCTGTGCATCGTCCGCGTCGGCAGCCTGGAAGAAGCCATGCAGCTGATCAACGACCACGAGTACGGCAACGGCACCTGCATCTTCACCCGCGACGGCGAATCCGCCCGCCTGTTCTGCGACGAGATCGAAGTGGGCATGGTCGGCGTCAACGTGCCGCTGCCGGTGCCGGTCAGCTACCACAGCTTCGGCGGCTGGAAGCGCTCCCTGTTCGGCGACCTGCACGCCTACGGCCCGGACGGCGTGCGCTTCTACACCCGCCGCAAGGCCATCACCCAACGCTGGCCGCAACGCGCCAGCCACGAGGCCGCGCAGTTCGCGTTCCCGAGCAACAACGCCTGAGTGATCGGGTGAGGTGAGAGAAAGGCCAGTCGAGAGACTGGCCTTTTTTGTTTCCTCTCCAATGCGGCATTTGCCTGCTCATTGAGTGATGGGTAGAGCACCGCGAAACCCATGCTGCCGGCCCGGCACTGGAGCCAGGTCTGTGCCCGGAATTGATGGGTTTCGCTTCGCTCTACACCATCCTACGAAGGTGCATTGATGGCCGATGCCCGTCCTTTCAACGCTCCCCGACGCCGCCTTCCATCCCCTCTCCGTCTCCCGCCCAATCCTGTGGCAGCAGGCCTTCCTTCACGTAGCGATGGAAGGACGACCAGGGCCAGTCGGCCACCCGCTCGACGTGGCCGTGTTTGCGTGGGTTGTGGTGGATGTAATCCACGTGGCGGGCGAAGTCTGTGTCGTCACGGATGCGGTGCTCCCAGAACCGCCGTTGCCAGATGCCGCGCTCGCCCTTGTTCTTGCGGCTGTCGGAGCGCGGCTCGCCATAGGGCAGTGCCCGAGAGAAGCCGCCCTTGATCAGGCGCCAGCGCAGGGCGTAGTTGGCATCACCCGGCGGCAGTGTGCACAGCGCATGCAGGTGGTCCGCGAGGATGACGATGGCGTCGATGCGCCACGGGTGGCGCTTCATGCCGGCGCGGAAGCTGGCCCGCAGCAGGTCGATGTGATCGGTCAGCAGGGTGCTGCTGCGGTCGGCCAGGTTGAGGGTGAAGAACCAGGTGGCGCCTGGTGTGTGGTCGCGACGGTAGTTGGTCATCGGCCAGCGTCCTTGCCTGAGGATGGAAGTGTCCATCCTAAGAACGCCTAGTTCTCTCAGGGGCCGGTGGGCGTGACCGATTCGTCCTGAAACCTTGTGGCTGATGGGTTTCGCTTCGCTCTACGCCATCCTACGGAGGTGTCTCGGTGCCTCGATGTCTTCGTAGGATGGGTAGAGCCCCGCTAAACCCATGCTGCCCGGTCTGGCACCGGAGTCAGGTCTGTGCCCGGCATTGATGGGTTTCGCTTCGCTCTACGCCATCCTACGAAGGTGCCTCAACGCTGCCGAGGAATGGCCTGGTACTCGCTAGAGCCCCAGGTAACGCGGCACCTTCTCCCACTGCATCCACAACTCGCCCTGCCATTCCAGCAACAGCAGCCGCTCGTTCTGCCAGCCGATCAGCACGCGGCGGGGCGTGTGGGCGCGGGTGTCCTGCTGGTCGCGCAGGGTGGGGATCACCTCGCGGGTCAGCCATTCATCGAGTTGCTGGCATTCGGGATGGCCGAAGCGGATCAGCGCCTTGTAGAGGCCGGCTTCGCTCATCGCGTCGATCGTCTCTTCGGCGCCGCTGCGGCGGTGGTACAGGCGGATGCGGCGGGTCTCGTGGGGCTTGAGGCGGCGGTGCAGGGCCTGTGGATGGTGCAGGCCGAGCAGGCGGGCGAAGTCGTAGGTGGAGAACCAGGGCTGGTTGTCGATCATCACGCCGCGCAGGGGGCGGTTGTGGCGGAGGAAGGTGGTGGGGATGTATGCGTCAGTCATGGTTTTCACCCGTAGCCATCAATAAGTTCGCCGTTCACACGACGGGTCCTTACGCACGTGCATGGAGCACATGCATTTGTGGTTACGGGTCGCCAAACCCGGTCACGGTATACCGCGACCGGGCGAACTTAGGGAGCCGCTCGGGGGCAAACAAGGGGTTGCGGAGGGTTTGGGAAAATTCCTCGGCGAGTTTGCTCGTGAAGCCGCAAAGGCTGACTCGATTCGGCTTGTAGGGGCATCCAGAGCCTGTTCCCGGCTTCGATCAAAGGAGGCCACACGATGCTATACCCGATCGCAATTCTTCCTGGTGATAACGCACACGCCTGGGGCGTTGAGGTGCCGGACCTGCCCGGCTGCTTCTCGGCGGGGGATGACCTGGACGAGGCGATGGCCATGGCGCGCGAGGCCATCGAGGGGCATCTGGAGTTGTTGGCGGAGGAGGGCGCGCCGATCCCGATGGCGCGCAAGGTGACCTTCCATGCGGAGGATCCCCGCTATGCCGGATGCACCTGGGCGCTGGTGGATATCGACGTGACCCGCTACATGGGCAAGGCCGAGAAGCTCAACATCACGCTGCCCGGTCATCTGCTCAATCGCATCGACGAGTACGTGCGCACCCACCCGGAGCAGAAGAGCCGTTCAGGCTTTCTGGCGGCTGCTGCGTTGCGGGTGTTGCAGGAGCATTGAGGGCTCCGCCTGCCACTGCGTACTGCCCACAATTTCTGTGGACCAGCCTGTGGATATCTTCTGGGCTGATTCCTGCGAGCCAGGCCCTGTGGTGGCTGCGCCCGGCCGCTCGGTTTTTCGCCAATCGCTCTGCGGAGGCTGCCGGGCGAAGTCGATTATCGCCTGGATGGCCGCTCGCGCTTGCGGGCTGTTGTGCCAACAGGTGGAGCCCATCATCTGGGCAATCTGCCGGGTGAGATCGGCGGCTTCGCAACCGGCCAGTTGTTCCAGGGTGCGGAAGCCGATCTGTTCCAGGCGGTTGACCACGGTCGGGCCGACGCCTTTGAGGGCTACCAGTCGGGCGCGGGTATTAGGGGAGAAGCCTTGGTCGGCGGTCATGTCGCTTGCGTTCCGGCTCGAAGTTGGAGAGAGCAGGTTAAGGCATGCGTGGCGCGATCGGCTCCGATTGCGTCCGATGCCTTCCCCGGGCTACGGGTGTGGAACCCCGATGGGCTGCCCACAATTTCTGTGGGGCAAGCTGTGGATAAGTTCTGAATGGTTGGCTGTGGAGCAGGCCGCCCGTGGTGTTCAGGCGGCTGGTCGTTTTTCCGCCATCACGTGTATTTACGGCACCAGGTTTCGCCGTACTCGGCGAGCAGGGCCTGTTCCAGCACCTTGGCCTTGGCGGCTTCGGCGAAGCGGAACAGCACCCAGGCGAGCGAGCGCACGAGTTGCTCGCGGGTCTTGTAGTTGGGGATGTCGTGGATGGCGTCGGTGGCCTGTTTGAACCAGGCGAAGAGTTCGCGCTGGTCGGCTTCGTCGGCGCCGAGCAGGTAGATGAAGAGCAGGCCGACCAGGGGCAGGCTGAGGTCGAAGTTGTCGCGGTCGAAGGTCAGGCGGGCGAAGGGCACGGTGCGCAGTACGCGGGCGATCTCGCCGTGCAGCCAGGCGTCGCCGGCGAATTCGTCCTTGAGCTTCTGCTTCTTGGCCAGCATGCCGGGCTGGTGGGCGAAGCGGCTGACCTGGGCCAGCAGCGCGAGGCGGCGGGCATGGGCGTCGAGGCTCATCTCGCCGTCGAACAGCAGGACCATCTCCCAGCGATTGAGGCGGCAGCGGGGGTAGCCGTGCTCGGCCAGCACCCCGGCGGCGTCCTTCGCCGCACGCAAGAGCAGCTGCAGGTGGTGTTCGCTGGCGGCGGGTGGCGTGCCGCCGTTGAGCAGCAGGTGGTAGTAGAAGGCTTGCAGGGTGGCGTCATCGAGCTCCTTCGGCGGCTTCTTCACCAGCGGGGTGATGCTGGGGTGGTGGCTGCAGTAGTAGGCATTGGAGCTGTTGGCCTCGGCGAAGTCGGCTTCGCCGGAAGCGATGAACTGCTGGATGATTTCCGTCTTGCTGGACATGGGCGTTCCCCGGTTGGCGGCGCCAGGGAGCATAGAAGGGCGGGGGGGATTTTTCCGTGCGGCGGGTGGCGTTCCAAGGGGCAAGGCATCGCCCCGCAGCCCGCCGATGGGCGCGGCCGACAAGCGCGACGCCCCGCTGATCGGTTGCCCGCTCAGCCGTACCGACGCTCAGGTATATGCCCACCCGGGGCAGAACTGCCGTTCGGCCTTCCTGGATGCTGGGGGACGGCGCTGCTGGACAGGGGCGACCCTGCTGTCGGGCTTCGCCGAGCCCCGTCCAACCTACGCTTGATTGGCCAGCTGGCGCTGTGCCTTCTCCAGTGCATCGAGAAAGCCTGCCAGGGCGGCCTTGGGGGCCTGGCCCTGGCGGGTGATGCAGTGGAAGGCCGAGCGATAGGCCAGTTGCCCGGGCAGCAGCGCACGCAGTTGGTTTCGGTCCACCCAGTGAGCGGCGTAGTGCGTGGGCAGGTAGCCCAGGTAGGTGCCGGAGAAAATCAGGGTGGCGATGGCTTCCATTGCGTAGGCGCTGACCGTTTGGGTGAAGTGCAGGCCGTGGGGCCGCTGGTTTTCCGTCAGGTAGCCACGGCCCACGTACTCCGCCGCGCAAATGTCCGCCAGGCTCAGGTCCGCTTCGGCGCGGTGGAACAGGGGGTGGCCGGCGGAGCAGTAGAGATTCTGCTCTTCCTCGAACAGTGGCTGGTAGTTGAGGCCTGACAACTGGTGATGGAACGCGCCGATGGCCAGGTGCAGGCGTTCTTCCAGGACCGCGCGTTCCAGTTCATCGGGGCGCAGCATGTGCAGGTTCAGGCGTACCTAGGGCAGGCGCTGGCGGAACAGCCTTATGGCCAGCGGCAGGGGGGCGCGCTCGAAGCTGATGAGGCTGTCCACCGTGCCGATCTGCAGGCTTTCCCTGGCCATCCCCCCGAGGCGGTTGGCCTGGGTGCGGAAGCGTTCGATATCGCCGAACAGCAGTTGTGCCAGGTCGAACAGTTCCTGGCCTTCCTCGGTCAGCTGGAAGCCGCTGTTGCCGCGCCGGCACAGGGAGCATCCGAGGCGTTCTTCCAGATCGCGGACCACCACGCTCAGGCGCGACAGGCTGGTGTTGAGGCTGGCCTGGGCTGCGGTGAAGCCTCCCGCGTCGACGATGGCGCAGAAGACCCGCAGCATGCGCAGGTCGATATCGGAAATGTTGCCCAGCATGCCCACCTCCAGGCCGGTTGCCGGGGCCGTCTGTGGCGCGGTCCCGGCATGAGCCTACCAACTCGTGGCGGTGGGGTCAGCGGGTGGCGATGGCGTCGGCGAGGATGCACATCAGTTCGAACATCATGGTGGCGCCCACCAGGGCTGTCGCCCCGCCCTGGTCGAACGGCGGGGAGACTTCCACGACGTCGGCACCGATCAGGTTCAGGCCACGCAGGCCACGGATCATCTGTTGGGCCTGGAGGGTGGTCATGCCGCCGATTTCCGGGGTTCCGGTGCCGGGCGCGAAGGCCGGGTCGAGGACGTCGACGTCGAAGCTGATGTAGGTGGGGCCGTCACCCACGACCCGGCGTGCCTCCGCCAGGGTGGCTTGGACGCCGAGTTCGGCGAACTCCTCCATGTGGATCACGCGGATGCCGCATTCCTCGGCGAAGGCTTCGTCCTCGGCGGAGTAGATGGAGCCGCGAATACCGATCTGCACGGTGCGCTTGGGGTCCAGCAGGCCCTCCTCCACGGCGCGGCGGAAGGGGGTGCCATGGGTGTAGGGGTTGTCGCCGAAGTAGCGGTCGTTGGTGTCGGAGTGCGCGTCGAAGTGGATCATGCCGATGGGGCGATGGTGGGCCAGGGCGCGGAAGATCGGCAGGGTCACCAGGTGGTCTCCGCCCACCGACAGGGGCACGGTCCCCGCCTGGTGGATTTCTCGGAAGAAGCCCTCGATGCGCTTGAGCGAATCGAGCAGGTCGATGGGGTTGACGGGGCTATCGCCGAGGTCGCCGATGCGCACCAGGTCATAGGGTGCGATGCGGCTGACGTGGTGCACCTTGCGCATCAGGCTGGACATGTTGCGCACTTCGCGCGGCCCGTGACGGGCGCCGGCGCGGTTGGTGGTGCCGCCGTCCCAGGGGACACCCACCAGGGCGAGTTGCAGGTCGGCCGGGTTATCGAAGATCGGCAGGCGCATGAAGCTCGGGATGCCGGCGAAGCGTGGTATGAGCGCGGCATCGAGCGGCTGCGGGAAGTCATGGGTCATGGGCTCTATCTCACGGGTAGAGGGCGCCACGTGGGCGCCCTGGATGGTTTCAATCGGTTGCGGTGCGCAGGGCAGGAGCGGGTTGGGTCAGCAGGCTGGTGGCCACGAAGGTCAGCAGGCTGACGAGGAGGCCGTAGTAGATGGGGGTGTTGGCCAGGATGCCGTCACGGACCATGAAGGCGATGACGGTGAGGCTGCCGGTGACCATGCAGGCCATGGCGCCCACGGCGGATGCGCGGCGCCACATCAGGGCGCCCATGATCGGTACGAGCAGGCCGCCCACCAGCAGGTTGTAGGCGATGGAGAGGCCGGCGATGACGTCGTTGACCAGGCAGGCCATGGCCAGCATCGCCGCGCCGAGGGTGAAGGTTATCCACCGGCTGCTGGCCAGGTGGTCTTCGCCGTTGCGATTGAGAAAGCGGCTGTATATGTCTTCCTTGAGTACGGTCGCTGCGGCCAGCAGGCAGGCGCTGGCGGTGGACATGATGGCGGCCAGGGCGGCAGCCACCACGAGGCCGCGCAGGCCTGCTGGGAGTAGGTTGCGGGTGATCTCGGCGAAGGCGTTCTCGGCCACCGACAGGTCCGGCAGCAGCAGCCGGGTGGCGGCACCGATGAGCGCGCAGGCGCCGCCATAGAGCATGCAGTAGACCCCTGCGCCGAGGCCGGCGTAGCGCACCACGCCCTCGCTGCGGGCGGTGAACAGGCGCTGCCAGATGTCCTGGCCGATCAGCGCGCCGAAGAAGTAGAGCAGGAAGTAGGCGGCGATGGTGTCCAGGCCGATGTTGCCCAGCTCGAAGAAGCCCGCCGGCAGGTTGGCCTGCATCGCCGCCAGGCCACCGGCCTCGCCCACGCTGATGGGCAGCAGGACGAAGAAGATGCCCAGCGTCATGATCACGAACTGGATGATGTCGGTGAGCGTCAGCGACCACATGCCGCCGATCACGGAGTAGAAGATCACCAGTCCGCCGCCGCAGAGGATGGCGAGGATGCGCGGGATGTCGAATACCACCTCGGTGACCGAGCCGATGGCGATGGTGGCGGTTACGGCCACCATCAGGTCGTAGGCCACCATGACGATGCCGCCGATCAGGCGCGAGGAGGCCTGGTATCGCTGTTCGAGGATCTGGGTGACGGTGAAGACCCTCAGCTGGGCTATCTGCCGCGAGAACACCAGGCTGAGTACGATGATGCCCAGCCCCAGCATGAAGACCAGCCAGAGACCGGATACCCCGTACTGGTAGCCCAGGCGCACCGAGCCGATGGTGGACGCCCCGCCCAGCATCACCGCCGAGAGCGTGCCGAGGTAGAGGACTGGCCCGAGGCGTCGCCCGGCCAGGAGAAAATCATCACGGGTCCTGGCCTTGCGCATGCCCCACCAGCCGAGGCCCGCCATCACCAGCACGTAAATCAACATCGTCACGTAGTCGACCGCCATGGTGCTGCTCCTTTGTTGTTTTTCTAGTTCGGGTCCGCCCTGACGGCGGGTCTGGCGAGGATAGGAGGGGTGGCGTGCGGGACAACATCACCGCGATGGCAAGCTGGGTTGCGCCAGGCGGCAAGTAGGGCAGGTGGTGAGTGGAAGAGGCGGGATTCAGCCGAGGCCAGGCTCCTACGAGCGCAGCGCGCGGGTGTTCCCGTTCGGGTCGTGCAGTGGGCCCGCGCGTTCGCGAGGCTGACGCCGTGAAGGTGCCGGGGCGCGGAGCGGCTCGGCGGCGCTGGTTTTTCCCCGGGCGCTATGCGCAAATGCCTGCCGACTTCCCACACCATACGGCTCCTTTCCATGCGCAAGGCCGATCGTCTGTTCCAGGTCGTCAACCTGATCCGCACCCACCAGCCCATCACCGCGCAGCGCCTGGCGGAGCGGCTGGGGGTGTCCACGCGGACCATCTATCGCTATGTCGATGACCTGTCCCTGAGCGGCATCCCGATCTACGGCGAGGCGGGCGTGGGCTATGCGCTTGACGAGCATTTCGAGCTACCGCCGCTGGCGCTCAACCGCGACGAGCTGGACGCCCTGCTGCTGGGCGTGGAGCTGATCTCGCGCACCGTGGGCGACGAGATGGCCGATGCCGCGCGTTCGCTGCTGAGCAAGATCCAGGCGGCGGTGCCGGAACATGCCCTCGACCCGCAGAGCGCACCGGTGCGGGCCTTCGTCAGCCCCTTCACCCCGGAGCAGTTGCGTCACTGGGACAGCCTGCGTCGCGCCATCGGCGAGCAGGCGGCGGTGCGCATCGATTACCTGAGCCTGGATGAACGCGCCTCGCAGCGGGTGATCTTCCCCCTCGGCCTGTTCTACTGGGTGGGCAAGTGGACGGTGGGCGCCTGGTGCGAGCTGCGCGGCGAGTACCGCGATTTCCGGGTCGACCGCATCCGCAATCTGGCGCGCCTGGCCGACGCGCCGCCGCTGCCGGAGGGCCTCAGCCTGGCCAGCTACATGCGCCACCGCAGTTGCGAGGCGCAGGTGCAAGAGGCGCAGGCCACTGACAGAACGTTGTCAGCAGAGGAGGCATAGGCTGGGCCGTCTCAACCAACGGAAGGGCGATCGCCATGCAAGATTCTTCGGTATTGGAACTGGTGCTGTTCAAGACTAAACCCGGCCGCGAAGAGCGCATCGCCGAGATCCGTGCCGGTGTGCGCGAGGCGCTGAAGACCTGCGACGGCTTCCTGGGCTTTCGCAGCTTCATCTCGGTGGAAGGCAGCCATGTGTTCGCCGACCTCGCCGAGTGGTCGTCCCACGAGAACGCGCTCAGCGCGGCACGCGCCTTCATCGGAGCCGATCCGCGCTTCCAGCCCTACATGCGCGAGATCAAGGAAGTGATCTTCATGGGGCACTTCAGCCCGGGCGAGTAGCCCGGCGTCCCGGCGGCGGTTTCTGCAGGCATGAAAAAGCCCGGCATGTGCCGGGCTTTCTCGTCTGCGGAAGGCTCAGACCTTGCGCACGAATTCCGACTTCAGCTTCATCGCGCCGATGCCGTCGATCTTGCAGTCGATGTCGTGGTCGCCGTCCACCAGGCGGATGCCCTTGACCTTGGTGCCGACCTTCACCACCAGGGACGAGCCCTTGACCTTGAGGTCCTTGATCACGGTGATGGTGTCGCCGTCCTGCAGCACGTTGCCGACGGAATCCTTGATCACCTTGCCTTCATCGGCCGGGGCTTCGGCGGCGTTGGCGGACCATTCGTGGGCGCACTCCGGGCAGACCAGGTTCTGGCCGTCTTCATAGGTGTATTCGGAGTTGCATTGGGGGCAGGGAGGCAGGGTGCTCACGGCATATCTCGCAATCGGGTGAAGAAAAAGACCGCAGATTGTATAGGGTTTTCCCTCGCTTTGCCGGGCTGGCGCAAGGGGGCCTGTGTATGGGGCCGCTTGCCGACCTGTCGCGGGCCTGTTTCCCGACGCGCTGACGCGGCCACCGTGAACACCCGGCGCGCGATTTTACGGCGCCCCGCGAGCTGCTAGGCTGCCAGCGGCTCTGCCCCTCGCCGTGGCGCGAGGCGTTGCCGGTGAAAGACATCCGCCCGGTATGCACGCGGGAGAGCGTGCGCCGGGCCTACCCACGTGACTGCGAGTTGCTCGGCTATGCAAAAGCACAATCCCACTGCCTCGTCGCCCGAGGCCCCCGCTCCTGGCCAGGCCCTGACGCGCCAGGCGCGGGCGGCGATCAAGCACCAGCGCCCCTGCTGCATCTGGCTGACCGGGCTCTCCGGTGCCGGCAAGTCGACCCTGGCCAACGCCCTGGAAGTGGAGCTGAACGCGCGCAACGTGCACACCTTCGTGCTCGATGGCGACAACGTGCGCAAGGGCCTGTGCCGCGACCTGGGCATGGACGATGCGTCACGCCGCGAGAACATCCGGCGCATCGCCGAGGTGGCGCGCCTGATGGTGGACGCGGGGCTGGTGGTGATCGTCGCCGCCATCTCGCCCTTCCGCGCCGATCGCGAGGCGGCGCGGGCGCTGTTCGGCGCCGACGAGTTCCACAGCGTTTACGTCAGCACGAGCTTCGAAACCTGTGCCCGTCGCGATCCCAAGGGCCTCTACGAGGCGGCGCTGCAGGGGCGCATCCGGAACTTCACCGGCCTCGACAGCCCCTACGAAGCGCCCACCGACGCCGATTGCGAGATCGACACCGACGAGGTGGACGTGATCGAGGCGACCTCGTGGCTGGTGGCGCTGGTGGTGGGGGAGTAGGCACCGCAGGCGATGCCATGCCCATTACCGCGGCCGTAGGTTGGGCTGAGGTACGAAGCCCAACAGGGTGATTCCGAGCCGCGCTCGGAGTCCCGGAGTCGTGGATGCGTTGCTTCCCGGGCTGATGAAGCCTGGGCTACGGCGTGAGCGGTCTGCTTGGGCGAATGAGTTGGCTCTGTCTGCGTTAGCTGTTGTGGATTCAACGAAAAGGCTCAAGAACGGTTCTTCGAGGACGATTCTGGATTCCTGACACACCCACCGCATGGGTTTCGCTTCGCTCTACACCCTCCTACGAAAGCCGCCAGCCACGGCGTCCACCCCAGAAACCATCAGCAAGGCTCGGCAATCAACCGGGCTCCAAATCCTCTAGCAACACTTGACGCAGACAGAGCCAATAAATTCGCCCCTGCAAACGCATGCTGTCAGCGGCCGGCATGGGGGCGTGGAGCAGTGTGGGAGCGAATTCACTCGCGATGGGGGTGATCAATACACCGTCGCCGGCTCCGGCAGGCTGAGCAGCCCGGCCTCGTTGAAGCGCACGGTATTCCAGAAGCCGCCGCCGAGTTTGCCGCGCACGGTATAGGGGACGCCGGGCTGGCGGCCGGTGCTGTGGCTGTTGGCCAGGCCCCAGGCCTGGCGCATGGCGGAGAAGGCGGAGATGGTCACGGGCACGCTGACCAGCGCTTCGCTGAAGCGCGGGATTTCGCCGGCCTGGTCGCTGACGCCGCTGGCCAGGGGCTGGTCGTTGATGTCCAGGTCGAGGGCGATGCCGTTGTAGCGGATGGCGGTGTCGTTGGGGTTCTGCACCCGCAGCTTGACCATGAAGCGCATTTCCAGGCTCTGGCCGGGCACCGGCTCCATGCCCACCAGGTCGATCCGCACCGGGTCGCGAGGCGCGAGCGTGCTGCAGCCGGACAGGCCGAGGACGATGAGCAGGCCGCCGAGGCGCAGGATGGAGCGGATGAGTGGCTTCATGTCGTGCTTCCGATGTGTACGGGTGGTGCACCGCTAGAGACAGGCAACAGGGCCGTTCATTCCGACCTCTCCGACGAAAGTAGCCCGGCGGCGAGCCGCGCGACGGCCCGTTTCGCCCTGTATTTCCCGCCGCCGAGCGCAGCGGCGGCGTCTATCGCGAGGGGCGCTGCCGTCCGTCGGAACGGCCGTGGCGGTGCATAGCCTGAACTCAACCGGCGCGATGCCGTCCATTGCCTGTGTATGGGCATGAAAGCGAGCGAGCAGGCACATGATCGGTTCCCTGGGGCTGCGTGATGTGGGGTGGCGGACCATCGTGGTGCGCACCGTGACCGAATTCATCGAGGACGAGTTGCCGACCTATGCTTCGGCGCTGGCCTTCCAGATGTTCTTTTCGCTGTTCCCCTTCCTGCTGCTGCTGATCGCGGTGATCGGCTTTCTCGAACTGCCGGAGTTCTTCGATTGGCTGCAGGCCCAGGCGGCACTGGTGCTGCCGAGCGCGGCGATGGATCTGGTGCTGCCGGCGATCGAGCAGTTGCAGACGCAGAAACCGGGGCTGTTCTCCATTGGTGCGGTGGTGGCGCTGTGGTCGTCGTCCTCGGCGATCCGCTCGAGCATGGACGCGATGAACCGCGCCTATGACGTGCAGGAGGGCCGGCCGACCTGGAAGCGCATCCCGCTCTCGGTGCTCTACACGGTGGGCGTGGCGGCCTTCCTGCTGGCGGCGGCGGGGCTGATGGTCACCGGCCCGCAGGTGATGAACTGGCTGGCAGGCCAGCTGGGCATCGAGGACGCGGTGGTGGTGCTGTGGAACTGGCTGCGCATCCCGGCGGCGGTGCTGCTGCTGATGATGGTGGTCGCCGCCGTCTACTACCTGTTGCCGGACGTGGAGCAGGAGTTCCGCTTCATCACCCCCGGCTCGGTGCTGGCGGTGCTGGTGTGGCTGGTGGCGTCCCTGGGCTTCAGTTACTACGCGAAGAACTTCGCCAACTACAACGCCATGTACGGCAGCATCGGCGCCATCATCATCCTGCTGCTGTACCTGTACATCTCCGCCGCCGTGTTGCTGTTCGGCGCCGAGCTCAACGCGGTGATCGAGCACCATTCGCGCGAGGGCAAGAACCCGGGCGAGAAGAAGGCCGAGGAGGGCGATGCGCCGCACCTGCCAGGGTAGGCGCGCCGCGTCGTCAGCCGCGCAGCAGGCCTTCCAGGCGCTCACGCAGGCGAGGCACTTCCTGCTCGGTGATGCCGAGCAGGAAGTGCTCGCGCAGCACGGCGATGATTTCATCCGCATCCGTCAGCAGGCGCTGGGTCACCTGGCCATCGGCCCCCCGGCGGTTGAAGGTGCCATTGCGCAGGGTCAGGCGTTCGGCGCCTTCGGTGCGCGCGGCCACCAGCATCTGGCGGAAGATGCTGTCCGGGTGGGTGGAGGTGTACCAGTTGCGCGGCACGTAATCGACCCAGTGCTGGGGCTGCAGGTCGAAGTGGTAGACCGGCACCCAGGCGTCGTTGAGGAAGGTCTCCAGGCGATGGTCATCGTGCGTGGCATCCGGCGCCAGCAGGCGGAAGGGCAGCTCGCCCGGCCGGTCGCCGCCTTGCAGCGGCAGGGCGCGGGTGGGGTTGGCGGAACCGAAGCCGACATCGGCGATCACCGCCTCGTCGGCGAAATCCACCCGCAGCAGCAGGTGCGAGGTGATGGTCAGCGGCGCGTCCGCCGCCAGTCCCCAGCGCACCCGCGCGGCCAGCGGGGTGACGCGAAAGCCCAGGGCCAGCAGCAGGCGCCCGAACAGGCCGTTGATCTCGAAGCAGTAGCCGCCGCGATTGCGCTCCACCACCTTGGAGAACACGGCGTCCGTGTCGATGTGGATGGCGCGGTCGAGCAGCACGTCGACGTTCTCGAAGGCGACCCGGTCGAGGTGGGCCTTGATCAGTCGGTCGAGGGCGGTGCGGTCGCTGAGGGTGGGAGGGGGCTGGTCGATGTGGGCAAGGTAGGCGCGGGTCTGCTCAGGGCTGAGGGCGTGCATGAAGCGGCTCCATGGGGGACGGGAGGAGGCTAGCAGAGCTTTTGCAGGCTGGCTGCTGTTCTGCTTTTGCAACGCCTCCTGTAAAAAATAAGGAACTGGCCAATGAGCGTTGGTGAAGAATTGATCAGTAGATCAATGGCTTGTCCGACAATTTCGTGGTGCGTCTGTCGTTTTTTGTCATCATCTGCCTTGTAACTGTTTGACATATTTGACGGCTTTGGCAGACTGCTCGCCCGTTGCGGCAGGTTGTCGCGGTAGCCGTACAGGGCCCCTTGAGCCATGACGGTCGATCCCGCCCGGTTGTGACGCGCCTAAAACAAAAATTCTGTCAGTCGCGGCGCCCCAGCCTGGACCCAGGTCCGGCAAGCCAGACGACGGGCGAGCCACTGGAACTCACAAATGCTGATCTGGTTTGTTGCGGTCTACCTGCTGATCACCGTCGGTGTCGGCTTCTACGCTTCCACTCGCGTCAAGAACTCCAAGGATTTCGCGGCAGGCGGCCGCAGCATGTCCTTCCCGCTGGTAGCGGCCATGGTGTTCGCCACCTGGTTCGGCTCCGAGGCGGTGCTGGGCATTCCCGCCACCTTCATCGAGGAAGGCTTCGCCGGGATCATCGAGGACCCGTTCGGCTCCTTCGGCTGCCTGATGCTGGTGGGCCTGGTGTTCGCCCGCCCGCTGTACCGCATGAACCTGCTGACCATCGGCGACTTCTTCAAGAAGCGCTTCGGGCCGAACGTGGAGCTGATCACCAGCCTGGTGATCATCGGTTCCTACCTGGGCTGGGTGGCGGCGCAGCTCACCGCGCTGGGCGTGGTGTTCAACGTGCTCTCCGACGGCTCCATCACCACCACCGAGGGCATGCTCATCGGCACCGGCATCGTGCTGCTGTACACCCTGTTCGGCGGCATGTGGTCGGTGGCGCTGACCGACTTCATGCAGATGATCATCATCGTCGCCGGCCTGCTGTACCTGACCTGGCTGATCGGCGACATGGCCGGCGGCCCGCAGGTGGTGATCAGCCACGCCGCCAGCGAGGGCAGGTTCGCCTTCATGCATGGCTTCGAGCCCCGCGACATCGTCGCCTTCCTCGGCGCGGCGGTGACCATGATGTTCGGCTCCATCCCGCAGCAGGACGTGTATGCCCGGGTGATGTCGGCCAAGACCGAGAACATCGCCGCGCGCGCCTCCATGGCCGGCGCCTGCTTCTACCTGGGTTTCTGCATGCTGCCGATCTTCCTCACCTACGCGGCCTCGATGATCGACCCGGCGATGGTGCAGAAGTGGCTGGCGGAGGACGCGCAGATGATCCTCCCGCACCTGATCATGGAGCGCACCCCGCTGTTCGCCCAGGTGATGTTCTTCGGTGCGCTGCTCTCGGCCATCATGTCCACCGCTTCCGGCACCCTGCTGGCGCCTTCGGTGACCTTCACCGAGAACGTGCTCAAGCGCTTCCTGCCGGACATGAACGATCGCCAGTTCCTCCTCGCCATGCGCCTGAGCGTGCTGGGCATGACGGTGGCCACCTCGCTGTTCGCCCTGTACTCGGACGCGAGCATCTACGAGATGGTCGGCAACGCCTACAAGGTGACCCTGGTCGCCGCCGTGGTGCCGCTGTTCGCCGGGCTGTTCTGGAAGCGCGCCACCACCCAGGGCGCACTGGTCGCCATAGGTTTCGGCCTGGCGTCCTGGGTCTTCCTGGAGATGAACTACCAGGAGACCGACTTCTGGCCGCCGCAGCTGGCGGGCCTGCTGTTCAGCGTGCTGGGCATGCTGCTGGGCTCCCTGCTGCCGCAGCTGAGTCGCCCGCGCGGTGAAAGCGCCGACGCCATGATGGCGCCCGCAGGCCACTGATCCAGCGGGCCCTCCGTCCTGGGGGGGCCCGCCTCCTTCCCCATCCCCTTGCGTCGCGGCTCTGTGATCCAGTCGTGGTTTCTGACCGATCGCGCAGGTTCCGAACTGGTGCAGCGCCCCTGTCGCGCTCCCTCGGCCACCCCTTTCTCGCGCAGCCAAGTGCCTGAGAGGCAAGGTCCATTCCCTGTTTCTTCTAGTAAATTGACCTTTGCGTCAATTTGGTTCGATGCTCACCAATTTGGTGAGAAAAATAAAATGTCATTGATATTCAATGGTTTGAATCGAATAAAGGCGCACTTGCCGGTTTCCGCCCTCATGCTCTAGGTTTCACGAACCTGTCATTGACGACAGGTTATCGTCCGCTCCGGTGGCTGCCTGGCCCGGCGGCGCGCCCCTGTGCCGCCGGGTCGCAGTCCACCACCGTGCAGCCCATCGCACGGTGCGCCCGCCCTGGGCGCCCAGCAGTAGATCAACCGCAACAGACATCGCCTGGTTTCGTTTTTTCCACCCGAGCGCTTCCCGCCGTGGGAGGCCCGCACCTGCAAGGAAGAAAAAGCAATGAAACGTATCGCCCTCCTGCTGTCGCTTTGCTGCGTTCCCTTCACCTCGGCCTTCGCCG
The DNA here is from genome assembly GCF_003234055.1 of Pseudomonas sp. 57B-090624. Taxonomy (NCBI): domain Bacteria; kingdom Pseudomonadati; phylum Pseudomonadota; class Gammaproteobacteria; order Pseudomonadales; family Pseudomonadaceae; genus Pseudomonas; species Pseudomonas sp. 57B-090624. The sequence goes on along the minus strand of NZ_QKRU01000031.1, from coordinate 3,043 downwards.
CCACCGTCACCCTGAGCAAGGGCGGCTACAACCTGACCTACGATTGCGACAACCACACCGCCGTGCGCTACGAGTACGTGCTGACCACCGACACCGGTTCGGCGGCGCGACCGTCGTCCTTCTACCTGGACCCGGACCTGCCCAGCGGCTGCGGCGGGCAGACCAGCGCCTCGTCCTATGCCAGCGTGGTGTCGGGCTGGGACCGTGGCCACCTGGTGACCTCCAACCACATGGACTACAACGCCACCTACATCAAGCGCGCCAACTACATGAGCAACATCGTGCCGCAGGTGGCGAGCTTCAATCAGGGCATCTGGGTGGCCGCCGAGAACGTCGCCGAGTGCTACCGCGACCTGGCCACCGTCTACGTCTATGGCGGGGTGGTCTACAACGACACCTCCAACGACTACTTCCTCTCGTCCCACGGCATCCGCACGCCGGATTACTTCTGGAAGACCATCGTCACCACCGATACGGCGACCGGGCAGACCAAGGCCATCAGCTGGTACATCCCCAACCAGGCCGGCCTGGGCAGCCTGAACAGCTACATCAAGAGCATCTCCGAGCTGGAAAGCCTGATCGGCACCAGCGCCGTGGGCATCAGCGTGCCGGCCAGCGTCAAGGCGCAGAAACCCACCAGCACCTGGGCGACGCCGAGTGGCTGTGATTTGAGCTGATTATCGATTGGGTATTAGGTAGGGGGCGGGGAGGCTGGGCTCTTCTTCCAGCTTCCAGCTTCCGGCTTCCAGCTATCCAAGCCCCTCAAATGCATAGGCTGGGCACCCACTCCCAGCCACTCAGAGTAATTCGTAGGGTGGGCTTCAGCCCACCGCTCTTCGCTGCGCAGCCATGGGTGGCTCACTGTGGATTTTGGTTGCGCGGGGCGTTCTCGGTGCGCGCGGCACACCCTACGCGGGGTTGTGGCTGCTGCTGCATCCTGGGGGGCGAAACCTATCGATGCGGTGCTTGGGCGCTACGACGTGACCATCCTGGCTCTTGCCCGACTCCGCCTTCAACCCACCGGTAACGTCGCTGGTGGACTGAAGCGGAGCGCCGCCCGGCCCACCCTACGGGGGTCACCCACTCCCAGCCACGCTTGGGCTCTTCTTCCAGCTTTACGCTTCCAGCTTCCAGCTATCCAAGCCCCTCACATGCATAGGCTGGGCACCCACTCCCAGCCACTCAGGACCCTTTCTTGCCGCTTGCAACGTGAAGCTTGCCGCTGCTTCTAAGTCGCCAGACCAATGCCCCGCAGGATGACGGCGGTGACGGTCTGCACGGCGCGTTCGAACTGCTGGTCGTTCAATGGCTGGTGGTTGTTGAGCACCGTCACCTGGTGGCTGAAGTCGGCGTAGTGCTGGGTCGAGGCCCAGATCATGTAGAGGAGGCTGGAGGGCTCGACCGGGAGGATGCGCTTGCTCTCGACCCACTGGCGGATCTTCTCTTCCTTCAGTTTGGCCCATTCGTAGAGCGGGCCGTCGAGGGCTTCCTTGAGCTGGGGGGCGCCGTGGATGATCTCCGCTGCCCAGACCTTGGAGCCGTGGGGGCGGGTGCGCGAACGGTTCATCTTGGCGCGGATGTAGCTGGTCAGCGCGACGCTGGGGTCGTCGAACATCTCGAAGCAGGTGCCGTCCTGCTCCCACTCTTCCAGCAGGCTCTGCAGCACGGCGCGGTAGAGGTCTTCCTTGGTGGCGAAGTAGTAGTGCAGGTTGGATTTGGGGAGGCCGACTTCCTGGGCGATGTCTTGCATGGAGGTGGCGGCGAAGCCCCGCTCGGCGAAGACTTTCTCGGCGGCCAGGAGGATCTTCTCGGTGTTCTTGATGCGGATGCCGATCTTGCGGTTGCTGCTCATCGATCCCTCGGGCTGCACGGACTGAAGCCGGGCAAACATATCACCGAACCCGGCGCCGGCACGAGCCCGGCGCGCGAGGTTCCCCGCCGCCCGGATGGCGACGGGGCGGGGTGCGATCAGAAGTGCACTTTGACCAGCAGGCTGGCGGTGTTCTGGTCGGTGCCGCCGAGGATCTCGTCACCGAGGAAGCTGTTGTCGTCGATGGCGTACTTGTTGCTCCAGTAGTCGTACTCGACACCGACGTAGAGCTGCTTGGCGCCCAGGTCCAGGGCCTTGCCCAGGTCGTACTTGATCTGCGGGTTGAAGTGCAGGTTGGCGTGCAGGTCGTTCGGGCGGCTGCTGGTGGCGTCCTTGTTGTTCCACACCCAGTCCATGAAGCCGTCGATGAGGATGTCGGAGTTGCCCACGGGGAGGGTGTACGACCACACCGGGGTGACCTGCCACTGGCCGGCGGGGTTGTTGGTGATGCCGTCGGGCTTGCGGTAGTAGACGTTCAGCTGGAAGTAGTCGAAGCCGGGGATGGCCAGGTCGAAGCCCGGGCCGAGCAGGTAGTTCTGGGTGCGGTTCTCGCCACGCTCGTAGGTGGCGGCCAGCAGCACGTCGGTCACCGGGCCGAAGGCGATCTTCTGGTCGAACAGCTTGCCGAACGACAGGCGCGGGGAGATTTCACCGTAGTAGGTGTTGTTGCCGGCGTTGGCGTCGGCCTTGCCGTTGTAGTTGATCTGGTCGGCGAAGATGAACAGGTCGCCCCAGGTCCAGCCGCTGGCGTGCTCGAAAGTGAAGGTCTGCTGGATTTCCGGGTTGACCTTGAAATCCTTGCCGTACAGGTAGGTGACGCTGTTGTTCTGCCACAGCAGCGGGCCGTCGGCCAGGGCTTGGCCGCAGGCCAGCAGGCCACCGGCGAGCGCGAGAGCGGAGAGGGTACGGTTCATTCGGGTTGGGCTCCTGGTGCTTGGTTATCTTTCTATCTGCGTAGAAGTTGTCTGATTGGTCAGGCTTGGCTGCCAGAGCAAGAAAGGAGCCAGTTTTCTCCGACACCTTCCCCGGGCGCGGGATTATCTGGATAAACCCCGATGTTTCAAGCGGTTGTTTCGTGACCAATGGGTTTTTCCGACTTGCGGGAGGCTTGCCCGTGCACGGTTATGGGCGCGCTTACCTGACCGATCGAACAGTGCTGCATCAACTTGGGGC